>JAJZJY010000135.1:2116-8760 GCA_021809885.1 Actinomycetes bacterium | reverse complement strand
TGAACGGGCTGGGCCGGCGCACCCCCGTGTTCTCGTTACGTCATAGCTCCACCACCGGGTCGGGCCGGTGGCAACAAATTGCTGCTTGAGCCCCGCCAGCAGCGTTGCCCGGTGCCGGCGCTCCCGCTGGGCCCGCTGGCGCGAACGGCTCTGGCGGTGCCTGCGGTAGTAGCGGGGGCCCGGGCCACCGTAGACCTCACGTCCCCCGTGCCATCAGTACGAGGTCGCGGGCAGCTCACCCCCTCGGACGATCTTCAGACCTGCTGACGTCCCGAGCAGCGCCGCGCCGGCAGCGAGCAGGGCCCTGGCCTGGGCCTCCGAGGTGATCCCGCCCGACGCCTTCACGGCGACAGATGGCGGGACATGGGCCCGGAGCCAGCCCACGTCTTCGGGCGTGGCCACACCTACAGCCCCCGACGACGCGTTCTTCACGAACTTCGCCCCGGCTTGGACGGCTGCGTCGGTCGCGAGCGTGCGTTCTGCGGGCGTGAGGAGGGGCAGTTCCAACATCACCTTGACCGGTACCCCCCCTGCTGCCGCTATCACCTGGCCGAGGTCGTCGGTGAAGCGCTGAGCTTCGCCCGAGCGCAACCAGCCGATCTGGACACCCAGGTCGACCTCCTGGGCGCCCGCATCGACGACGGAGCGCATCTCGGCAACGCGGCCCGTTGTGGTCATGCAGCCGTAGGGGAAGTCGACTGCCGTTGCAACCTTGATGTCGGTCCCGGCAAGCAGTTTGCGCATCTCAGGCACCCAGGCGGCGCCCACCATCGCCGCGTCGAAGCCGAACTCCACGCACTCGGCTGCGTGCTTGTCGATCTGGGCCCGGTCTACGCCGGGGGCGATCAATGTGTGCTGGATGAAGCGCGCCAAGTCCCTAGATCCCGAGTCGCTCACGGCTCGCACCTCCTGTCCTCTCGTCACCTAGCAATCGCATTACGGTGCCCACGAAACCTTCGCGGTCGATCTCCTCAACCACCGAAGCGTTGGGCTCGCGGCCGAGCACCCCCCAGTCGAACACCGAGTAACCAAGGGTCATCTCGCCGCTCGTCTCGACATCGACGAAGTACCGGCTGGTGCGCCTCACCAGGCTCGGCTCGAGGAGGGTTAGCGCTGTCAGCAGGTCGGGATGGGTCGAACCCGGGATGCCCGCAGTGCGGTCGAACTCGAGCGTCGGGGCATTTACGATCCCGAAGAAGTGGGACAGGCTCGTGCCCAGCTCAGCTATGCGCTCCAGTTCGGCGTCGCTGAAGACCGCCTGGCGGAGCGTGAGGCCCCAGTCGACGATCGTCAGGTTGAACCCTGCGTGCACCACCGCGCGTGCTGCCTCGGGGTCCGCGTAGAAGTTGTACTCGGCAGCCGGGGTGATGTTCCCCCTGAAGTTGTTGGAACCCCCCATCACATAGAGCTCACGCACCTTCTGGGGCAGTTCACGGTCGAGGATGAGCGCTGCGGCCACGTTTGTCAGCGGGCCGATGCAGACCAGGTCGAGCTCCTGGGCGTGCTCGTCGGCAAGGCGGAGAAGTGCCTGGACGGCGTGCTCGCGCTCGGGCCGCTGGCTGGGCTTCGGCCAACTGTGCCCGCCCTTGCCGTCGCCGTGCACGTTCTCGGCTGATGTCCAGCCGCGCATGAGGGACTCCCTGCAGCCAGGGTAGACGGGGACCTCCCCGCCTCTCCCGCTCTGCTCGATCGTGATGAGCGCGTTCTCCAGTTGCTGTTCGAAGTTCACGTTGCCGGCCACCACCGTCACGGCTTTGAGGTCAGCAGCAGGATGGAGCAGGCACGCGAGCATGGCGAAACAGTCGTCAGCTGCCGTGTCCGTGTCGAGCACCATGGGGTGCCTGGTGCCGCTCGGGACAGGGGCGCTCACGACCGCACCTCCAGCGCGGCAGGCAGCTCCGGCTCCCGCAGCTGCCGGCGATTGGGCAGGGAGGGCAGGACCCCTGCGACCGAGACACAGTGCGCCGCGGCGACGCTGGCAAAGCGGGCGGCCTCGACAAGAGTGGCCCCCTCCCCTACGGCAACCCCCAGAGCCGCCGTAAAAGTGTCGCCGGCACCGGTCGAGTCCACGACCTCGCGCACCGGGCACGCCTCTACATGCGTGACGGCCCCGTCCGAGGCCACGAACGCCCCGTGGGGACCTGCCGTCACCACTACCGACCGCCCCGTGGCGGCAAGGCTCGAGGCCAGCTCGGCCGGTCCGGCCTCCTCCCCTCGGCCGAGGAGCGACCGGGCCTCGGTGACATTGGGGGTGATGATGTCAGCGAGGGCCAGCAGCTCGGCGAGCTCCTCCGCGGTCGCATCAGGGACGGGTGCTGGGTTGAGGATGGAGCGGACGCCCTCGCTGGCCGCGAGCTCGAGGGCCCGTCGGGCCGCTGGGAGCGGGATCTCCAGTTGCACGAGCAGCACATCGCTGCCCGCCACGTCGCAAGGCTCGATGTGCTCGGGCGCGAGGCCGGCCAGCGCCCCCGGCGCGACAACGATCCGGTTGTCGCCTCCCTGCTCGACCAGGACCGCGCCGGTCATCGTCGGCTCCCCGCTCCTTACCACAACGCGGGCCTCGACCCCCTCCTCCTGCCAGAGCTGGTTGGCTTTGTCGGCGAACGCGTCATCTCCGAGGGCGGTGCGCAAACGCACCTCGGCACCGAGACGGGCCGCGGCGACTGATTGGTTCGAGCCCTTGCCCCCGTGCTCAACGCGGTGGTAACGGCACAGGACCGTCTCACCCGCTGCCGGGAACCGTTGCAGCCCGAACGTGAGGCCCACCCCGTAGCTTCCCACCACGCTCACCTTGGGCGCCATGATGTCCTCTCGAGCCCGGGCCGGGGCCCGAGCCGAGGCAAACAGTCCGGTACCATGTCCAACTCCTTTCAGGTCCTTATGTAAGGGACGCCGTCCGCTTGTGGAGCGCGGACACGACCGACGAAGCCGGACACCGCCACTATGGTGACGAGGTACGGTACGGCGAGGAAGAGATCGTAGGGCACGGAAAGGCCCAGAGCCTGCAGGATGCTCTGCAGAGCTTCGAAGGCACCGAAGAGCAGAGAGGCGACAAGCACGCCCCTCGGCCGCCAGTTGCCGAAGATCACTGCGGCAAGAGCTATGTAGCCGACGCCGGCGGTCATGTCGGATGAGAAGTTATCCACCTGGGTGAGGACGAAGGCCCCACCCAGCCCGCATGCGACGCCGCTTGCCGCTACCGCCAGGTAACGGATGCGGTACACGCTGAGGCCCGCGGCATCAGCAGCCTCGGGGCGCTCTCCTGCGGCCAGGACATGCAGTCCCGCCCTGGTCCGGAACAGCCAGAACCCCACCCCCGGTACAGCCAGCAACGCCAGGTACGTCAGGGGGGATTGCTCGAACAGCGACGGCCCCAGCACCGGGATACGGTCGAGCAGCGGGACGTTGAGCTGTCCGATGCCAGGCACGGGCGGGGTACCGGAGTAGCCGTAGATCGCCTGGTAGAGGAAGTCGGTCAGGCCGGAAGCGAGCAGGTTGACAGCCATGCCGGCGATCACCTGGTTGGCGCCGGCGTGCACGGCCAGCCAGGCGAGGATGAGTGCGCTGAGCACAGCCAGCACCACCGCCAGGGCGAGACCACCGACCACGCTGCCCGTCGCTCCGGCTCCGGCGAAGTAGCCGAACGCCCCGATGAGGAGCATCCCTTCGAGGGCGATGTTGAGCACACCGGAGCGCTCGGAGATCACGCCGCCCAGACCGCCGAACAGGATCGGCGTCGAGAGCTCGAGCGTGGCCGTGATGCCACTGGTCACGACAAGCTCGGCGCTCATCTCGCCTCCGCTCCTCGCGGTGCGGTGCGGCGGCGCGCCCTCAGGTAGCGGACCAGCACCGGCATGCCGACGACGGTCCCGATCATGATCGCCTCCAGCAGCACGACGAAGGGGCCGGAGACCCCGGCCGCGGACTGCATGTTGGTTGACCCTGCGGCAAGGGCACCGAGAAGGGTGCTGGCGAGGAGGATACCCCCGGGGCCGTTGTTGCCGAGCAGGGCAACAACGATTGCCGTGTACCCGACCTGGAGGGACATGTCCTGGGGCACCGAACCCAGAACGCCGGCCACTTCGAGCATCCCGCCGAGCCCGGCCAGGGCCCCGCTGAGCGCCAGCACGGACACCCCCACCCGCCGGACAGAGAAGCCGGCGGCGGTAGCGGCGTCGGGGTTGAGGCCCACCATGCGAAGCCGGAAGCCGTAGCCCGTCCTGAAGAGCAACAGCCAGACGAGCGGCACGAGCACGAGGGCGACGATGATCGCTGCCGTGAGCTGAGTGTTGCCAACCAGTGTTGGGAACATTGCCTGACCGCTGAGCTGAGGCGTCTGGTTGATCGCCCCCGGCGCCTTGGCGGGCCCGGTGACCGCGTAGTCGATCAGGTTGGTGGCCACGTACGTGAGCATCAGAGTGGTGATCACCTCGTTCGCGCCCGTGTAAGCCTTGAGCACTCCGGCCACGCTGGCCCAGACGGCACCGGCAGCGAGCGCTGCCGCCGCCATCGCGACGAGCTCGAGCCCCGGCCCCAGGCGGGTGTAGCCACCGACCACCGCCGCCGCGAGGGCACCTACGCCGAGCTGCCCGCCGGCACCGATGTTGAACACCCCGGCACGGAAGGAGATGCCCACGGCCAGCGAAGCGACCAGTAGCGGCGCAGCCTGCACAGCAGTGCTGGCCAGGCTCTGGGCGCTCCCGAGGGACCCGCTGACGAGGGCGGCGTAGGCCGACTGCGGGTTGATCCCGTTGGCGGCCAGCGCCACTGCGCCGAGGGCGAAGGCGACGAGGACGGCGAGGACGCTCTCACCTAGCTGCTGGCTGCTCGGAGCGACCAGGACCGCGCGGGCGCGGTGCGAGAACTGACCGAGCACCGTGACGTCAGCACCCCTGCCGGCCGGGGGCGTGAGCTTGCCGGGCCCCGGCTCGAGGCCGTCGCCGCTCGGCTCGACAAGCCCCAGGTCCTGCCCACTGCTCATGCCGCAACCCCTGCCATCAGCCGCCCGATCTGTTCGCGGTCGTCCGGGGCTACCGGCTGGCTGACCCGGCCCTCGTAGAGGACATAGACCCGGTCAGCGAGCTGGCAGATCTCGTCGAGGTCGGCCGAGATAAGGAGCACCGCACCTCCGCGCTCTCGCAGTTCGATGAGCGCCTTGTGCACGCTTGCCGTAGCCCCCACGTCGAGGCCACGAGTCGGCTGCGCGGCGACGACGACCCGGGGACCGGCGCCCAGCTCGCGAGCCACGATGACCTTCTGCTGGTTGCCACCCGAGAGCTCTGCCAGCTTCTGGTCGATGCTGCCGCAACGGATGTCGTAGTTCTTCACGAGCTGCTCGGCCCGCCTCCGGGCTGCTCGCACGTCGAGCAGGCCATGCCGGGCGAACCCCAGCTCCGCCAGGTCGAACAGCACGAGGTTCTCCCACACGCTCGCCTGCGCGACCATGCCGTCGTGGTGGCGCTCGCTCGGGATACGCACCAGCCCACGCCGGCGGATCGCTGCCGGCGAAGCCCGCTCGAGCCGCTCGCCCGCAAGCGTGAAGGTGCCCCCTTCCAGCGACCGGGTACCGACAAGTGCCTCCTCCAACGCGACCTGGCCGTTCCCGTCGACACCGGCGATCCCGACGATCTCACCGCTGAGCACGGAGAGGCTCACGTCCCTCAGGCCCGGTTCACCGCGTGAACGCGCGCCTCCAAGGGAGAGCACCGGCTCGCTGCTCGCAGGCCGCCGGCTCGGGCTCGGGGCCTCGACTGGTTCGCCGACCATCAGGGCGGCAAGCTCACCGAGCGGCGCCGACGGGGGGCGCTCTGCAACCAGACGGCCGTTCCTCAATATCAGTACACGGTCGGCGACTTCGCTCACCTCGTGCAGCTTGTGGCTGATGAAGACGACCGACTTGCCACCCGCCGCCATCTCCCGGACGACCCGGAACAGGCCCTCCGTCTCGGCCGGAGTGAGCACAGCCGTTGGTTCGTCGAGGATCAGGACCTCGACGCCTCGGTAGAGCGCACGCACGATCTCGACGCGTTGCTGCTCGCCGACGGCGAGGTCCTCGACACGCCGGTCTCCGGCGACGGCGAGCCCGACCTCTGCCGCGAAGGCCTCGACGCGTCGTGCCATGGCGCGGCGGTCGAGGACCGCTCCACCCTCTTCGAAACCGAGGACCACGTTCTCGGCAACACTAAGGCGCGGTATGAGCATGAAGTGCTGGTGGACCATGCCGATACCACGCCTGATGGCGTCCCTGGGGCTGCCGAGCACGACACGCTCCCCGTCTTTGACGATGCTCCCTCCGTCGGGGCGGGTAACACCCGACGCAATTCTCATCAGAGTCGTCTTGCCGGCACCGTTCTCGCCGAGGAGCGCCACGACCTCACCGGCGCGGACCGTCAGGCTGACATCCGCGCAGGCGTGGGTGTTCGGCGGGAAGAACTTGTCGATGTGGATGAGTTGCAGCTCTTGCACCGCTCTTCTCCTTGGTCATGCCGGTGCCCCCGGCTGGGCGAGCTCCCGCCCGGCCGGGGGCAGCACAACGGCCATCGAGGGCAGACCGTCCCTTGTGCGGGCTCAGCGACCGTTCGGGTACTTGGGCTTGACGGGTACGACGATCTTGCCTGTCGAGATCGCCTTCATCGCAGCTGCGA
>JAJZJY010000135.1:0-2106 GCA_021809885.1 Actinomycetes bacterium | reverse complement strand
GGCACGGCGCTCGCCAGCCCGTGGAAGGGAGCGAGGCCCACACCGTGGTTTGCAAGGTCGTAGGTGTGGGTCCCCGACTTCCAGCTCCCGTGGACGTACTGGCTTATATTGTCCTCGGCCACGGTGCTCAGCTCTTTGATCACGCTCGTGACCACGGTCTTCGGTGCAAGGTAGTTCTGGTCTGCATCGACACCGATGGCCCACACGTGGGCAGCCTGGGCTGCATCGATCCCACCTATGCCCGACGCACCGGCAGCGGTGTACACGACATCGGCCCCTGCAGCGATCTCAGCCTGGCCGGCGGCCTTACCGGCCTGCTCGTTGGTGAACGACCCCGTCCACTCGACCTTGATATGCGTGCCGGGGTACTCGGCGAGGGCACCGGCCTCATAGCCGGCAAGGAAGGCCTGCAATGTGGACTCGTCGACCCCTCCCACAAAGCCGATGGTGTGCGTCTTGCTGATACCGGCAGCGACGATACCGCCCAGGTAGGAGCTCTCCTGCGCGTCGAAGACATCGCCAGCGACGTTCTTGAGCGGCGGCGAGTAGGAGTAGTCGAGAATGACGAAGTCGACATGGGGGAACCGCTTGGACACCGCCTGCAGCGCATCGCCCATGGAGAACCCGGAAAGTATCACGAGGCCGCTCTGCTGGGCGGCAGTGGTGATGTTCTGGACGTACTGCGACGGGTCCTGCGTCTGGATCACATGATAAGGGATGTGGTTGGCGATTGCCCCGGCCTTTACCCCCAGATATGTGTACTGGTTGTAACCATGGTCGTTCAGACCGCCGACATCGGACACATAGGTGACCGACTTGGTCGTGCCGTGCACCACCTCGGCTCGGCCCGCGTTCCGCGGGGACGCGCCCGATGCCGGCGCCGAGAGCGCCAGGCTCACGACGCCGGCGCTCAGCACCGCGGCGCTCGCCGCACGCACCCGCCGACCGTTCGGCTTCCCGGACATCTTTGACAATTGCATGTCTAAACACCTTTCCCTTGGGGTTTGTGCTTCGGTCTTTCCTTGGTGCCCTGGACCTTCTCTGCCCGCTCCGGCATCAACGGCGGAGGACCGTACTGAGCCGGAGGCGGTCACCTCGCGCCCAGCTGTCGGAGCACTCGACGGGCTTCGAGCTGGAGTCGTACGAGACCTGCTCGATGTGCAGCAGCGGTACGGTAGGCGGCGCCGCGATCTCGGCTGCCACCGTGGCATCCGCAATTGCGGCAAAAGTACGGCGGCCCCAGCTGATCCCGACACCGAAGTCGTCGAGCGAGCCGAAGAGGGTCTTCGTCCTGAAGTCCACGTCGAGCAGGCCTGGACAAGTGGCGAGCGCGACCCGGTTCTCGACGAGCACGTGCGGTTCGCCGTCCACCACAAAACGACGCTTGAGCCTGAACACCTCGCGCCGGCGCCCCATTCGCAACAAGCGGCGCAACCCGGGGCTGGCGGGAACGACGTCCTGTTCGACCACCTCGACGTGGTACGGCTGTTTGAGCTCCATGAGGACCTCGGAGATCGTTACCAACCGGGCCAGCGAGAGCTCCTCCTCACCGCTCGACACGAACGTCCCGCGCCCGTGCAGGCGCGTGAGGAGGCCCTCGTCCACGAGACGCTGGACGGCGGCACGCAATGTGCCGCGACTGACCCCAAGCTCAGTGGCAAGCTCTGGTTCCGAGCTGAGCCGCGTGCCCGCCCTCAGGTGCCCGCCGACGATCTGCTCGCGCAGTACCTCGGCTACCTGGTCGGACAGCAGACGCGGCCGGTCGCGACTGATTGTGGGAGGAGTAGACATCTTTAGACATCCATAGACGTATTTGGATATCTTCCTACCACGGGTTCGGAGTACCAGTCAAGGATGGATCCCCGCCCCTACGGGGCGGCCCGGGCCGTGACGAACGCGCTCACCCCGGGCCACCTGCCCGGCTCCTGAGCAGCGAGGAGCTGTCCTTGTCCCACCGGCTGGTCGGCGAGCGGCCTTGGCGCGTGCCGGCGTGCCGGCAAGGCCGAGCGCCTGCCGAAGCGGCACGCGGCGCACGTACCTCCACCTGGGTGAGGACCTGCACTGCGCGTCCCACTTCGAGCTAGCGGTGCGTTTACCGCCATTGAC
>JAJZJY010000134.1 GCA_021809885.1 Actinomycetes bacterium | reverse complement strand
ACGAGAATCGGACCCTTGTAGACAGAACGAACGCCAGGACCGAGCAAAGACACCCTGGTCACGAGCTGGTTCGGTTGCTTCGGGCCACGTAAGTTCGGTCTAGACGAGCTCCGTGTCGAGTTCGAGCGCGAGGGGCTGAGGCAGCAGGACGAACGCGAGGACCTCTCGTCGCTGTCCTCCGTCAACCAGCATCCGGCCGACCTGGGGACCGAGACGTTCATCCGAGAGCGCGACCTGTCGCTTCGCGAGCAGGTCGAAGACGAGCTCGCGGAAGTGGAAGAGGCGCAGGAGCGCCTCCGCCAAGGCACCTACGGCCGCTGCGAGGCATGCGGTCGGCCGATCGGCGTCGATCGCCTGGCGGCGGAGCCGGCCACCCGCTTCTGCCTCAACGACCAGCTCGAGCGCGAGCGCGAGATCTCGTTCGAGCACCGCGAGGTCGAGCCGTAGGCGAGCAGGGGGGCGGCCTTCCTCTGCCGACCCCCGCTGGCCGGAGCTTCGCAGCATGCAGGCAGATCGAGGAGCTGACAGCGTCGCGACGAGGACAAATCTCCTCGGAGGCGCACAAGGCTGCAGGCACACGACCTTTTCGGTCATCCACGAGCTGGCTGGGCAAAGCGTGTGATCTCGTAGGCAGTGCCCGCGGGAGACTCGACGGCGCAACGCAGACGGCACCGCTTCGCGTATGTCGCAGTACCCCTTAACCGTCGTCAGGGGCGAGCCCCGCTTGACGCCGGACGCGCCCATCGGCCTGCCGCGCAGCTGGAATGGCGCCGAGCACGACGATCGTGGCGGCAATCCCCATGATGGCGGCGTAGCCGTAGGCCCAGTCGGCCCCACGTCCGTACAGGAGCCCCATGATCAGGTTCCCGAGGAACAGCCCAGCGCTGCGAGCGGCACTCAGCGCGCCGAAGGCCCGTCCTGCCTGCCGCCCCGGTCTGAGCGCCGACATGAGCGCGGGCTCGACCGTTGTCACAACCCCGAGGGAGAACCCCAGTGCGGCCACGCCGGCCAACAGCACCGCGACCGTCAGATGCTCCACCTCACCGATGGCGAGCAGCACGGCGCCGACCACCGCGAACAGGTACCCGAGCGCGCCCAGCGCGCGGAAGCGCTCGGCGATCCCGGCTCCGAGCCTCGGGCCAACGACGTACCCCGTCGTGGCGGAGACCGCGTTGAACAACAGGAACGCACCGATCCCAAATGCCCTGTCGCCACCTGCCTGTGCGGTGGTGAGGACGGGGAAGCCGACGCTGTAGTACGTGAAACCGAACAGCGCCGACGCGACGAGGAGAGGGAGAGCACCAGGCAAGCGCTGGCGGACGGGCTCGTCCTGCCCGAGGACGCTCGTCTCTTGATGCCGCTGCACCGCGCGGCCGGTAGTGCAGCGGGTCAGGGAGAAGGTCGCGGCGGCCAGCGGGAGGACACTGCCGAGGAAGATCCAGCTGAACGCGACATGCTCGACGACCGCGATGAGCACATAGACGCCCGCGAGCGCGCCACCGCCGACGTCGAGTGCGTGAAGAAACCCGAACACCGCGTTCCGGTCGGCTTCGTCGGGCGCAGCCTCCACGAGCATGACCCTGCGAGAAGGGGTGCGCAGGTTACGCGCCCACCAGCCAGCGCACAAGAGCCCGATCGCGAGCGCCGGGTTCGCCCAGAGCGCCGATAGCGATAGCAAGGGGATCAAGGCGTTGCCGCCAATGGCAACCTTACGGTGACCGAACCGGTCTCCCAGCAAGGCACCCGCCCACGCGAACAAGGTCCCGCCGCCGTACGCGAGGGCGCTCGCCAGGCCGAACTCCCACACGGGCTGGTGCAGCTCGAGCACCAAGAAGAGGGGAAAGCCAGCCCATACCGCTTGATACCCGGAGTCGGAGAAGAACGCCGAGAGGGAGATCGCCCACACGTCCCGCGTTCGCCACCGGATCGACCGCCGCTCGCGTGCCCCAGAGGCGCCAGACGGATCTCCTGTCGTCACGCTGCTGGTCCCCCACCTCGTCACTCGACGCATTTCAACGAGACTGATCCGCCGCGGTGCGAGGGTCGCTTACCCCTGATCCACTGGGCGAACGTCATACCCCGCGTCGTGAACCGCATCGAGCACCCGTTTTGCATGCTCGCGTCCGCGCGTTTCGATGACGAGCTGCACGCGCGTCTCCCTCACGTGCAGGTGGTAGCCCTCCCTCAGGTGGTCGACTTCGATGAGGTTACCTCCCGCGTCACCGATGACGGTGAGCATGCTCGCGAGGTGACCGGGTCGATCCGAAAGGCGGGCGAACACGACCAGTCGACGCCCAGCTTTGGTCTCGTGACGGCGTATCGCGATTGCGAGCACGTTCGTGTCCACGTTGCCGCCCGAAAGCACGAGCGCGGTCGTCCCTCGGGCGGGTGGCACGACCGCACCGCAGAGCAGCGCTGCTGCGCCAACTGCCCCTGCCCCTTCGACGACGAGCTTGGCGCGCTCCAAGAGCAAGACCATCGCTTCCGCGATGTCGTTCTCTCCGACGGCGACGACGTCGTCGACGAGGGATTGGACGATCGGAAAGGTGATGGCGCCTGGCTGCTTGACCACGATGCCGTCGGCGAGCGAATTGGGTGATCCGGAGGCGATTGGCGGCCCGAATCCAAGAGCAGCTGCGAACGGCGCACACACGGCCGCCTGGACGGCGACGATCCTCGTGCCGGGCGCGCATGCTCGTAGCGCGATGGCCGTGCCCGAGGCGAGACCGCCGCCACCGAGGGGCACGACGACGAGCGAGAGGTCCGGGATCTGCTCGGCGAGCTCGAGACCGATCGTTCCTTGCCCTGCGATGACATCGGGATCGTCGAACGGGTGGATGAAGACCTCGCCGGTGGCGCCCACCCGCTCGACGGCCATGGCAAGACAGTCGTCGACGGATTCGCCTCCAAGCTCGATCGTCGCCCCGTAGGACTCGGTCGCGCTCACCTTGGCGATCGGAGCGTCCCTGGGCATGAACACGTGGCACGGCAGGCCTGCGTGCCGTGCACCGAATGCAACTGCCTGAGCGTGGTTGCCGGCAGAGGCTGCCACGATGCCCACCTTCGTACCTTTGCCGAGCGACGCGAGCTTCGACGCCACCCCGCGGACCTTGAAGGAGCCCGTCCTCTGGAGGTTCTCAGCCTTCATCCAGATCGAGGCCCCGGTCTTCTCTGAGAGCACGCGCGACTCGAACACCGGCGTTTGAGGTCCGACCGCCTCGACGGCGGCACGGGCATTCTGGACCTCTTCGAGCCCTATCCGCGTAGTCAACTGCGCAAGTGCCGACGAACCGGCTGCCGAAGGAACGGGCGGCGACTGCTTCTCGGAGGACGGATCTCAGACATCGCTGACACGGCACCACAACTACACCATCGGCGCAGTCTCGTCGTCACATTGCGCTCGCGGCGCAGGGCCGCGAGCGTCCGACGCTCAAGCAATCCGCTGAACAGCCGATACCTCTCACGCCCGGGAGAGACTGGACGCTGACGCGTGAGCGCAGACCTGGTGCGCGACGAGGGGTGCGCCGCACTCGGATCCTGTCGCCGCCCATCGGCCAGAGCTCTTCACGAACGACTTCCTCGGACCGATCGACCAGATGGGGGACGGATCGAACGTGACACAGGACGCTCGGTGGGGCGAGACCCTTGCCCGCTCCAAGGATGCGCACCGGCCTGACGGCGCCACGCGTGACGCCGCTCGTCACGCTCACCTTCTGGTGGAGCGACGTCACCACCCGGGTGCTGAACGAAGAGGCAGACCGCCTCGGCGTCGACGACTTCTCCGGGCTGCACGACCGGTACGGTCTCGACTCGAGGAACGCTGTGCTCAGCGAGCTCGGCTCCCGCCTCAGCGCGGGTGCTCGTCCCGGCGACCTGGTCACCCGTGTCGGCGAGGACGAATTCGCGGTCCTCTTCGAGAATTTGATCGGCCCGTCTGAGGCCGAGCGCAGAGCCGACGTCCTTCGGGCATCCGCCGCCGCCCCGTTCTCGGCCGCCGGCACCCGCGTCCGGATCACCGTCAGCGTGGGAGTGGCGACCGTGCGACGGCCAGGCAAGCACGCCGAGGAAGTCGTCGCCCACGCGATCCTGTCCATGAACCGGGCGAAGCGCGCTGGCGGGAACCAAGTGGCCGTGATCGAGATCGATCGGGGAAGGCCAGTCGTAGTGGCAGACCGCTCCATCGTCGCTGCCGGCCAGCCCGGGGACCATCGGGCACGACCCGGCTGAACCCGCGAGCGGGTCGACGCAGAGGTGCCGGCTTCGCTCAGCCCGTCACGCTGGGCGCGTGCTCGCCAGCATGGCGACGGCCGGGGCCGCGTCGAGCACCTCGAGCTCGCCACACTCTCGTGGGTGCACCGGTTCAACGAGGAGCGGCTCCACGGTCACTGCGGTGACCTGCCGCCCGCGGAGCTCCAGGTGGCGTTCTCCTCCGCCCAATAGACCGAACAGACCCTGGTCGCAATCCGATAGCCACAGCCTCCAACGAATCCAGGATGGTTCAGAGAGACGGCCTCAAGACGATCCAGACCGAGTGCTTATACTTCGTCTTGTCGGGTTGGGGGGTGGCAGGAGTGGGTTGGTATCGGGTAACTGGGCGAGGGAAAGAGGGCAGG
Source organism: Actinomycetes bacterium (assembly GCA_021809885.1). Lineage (GTDB taxonomy): Bacteria > Actinomycetota > Acidimicrobiia > Acidimicrobiales > Palsa-688 > JAKAQB01. Next base: position 4,155 of record JAJZJY010000134.1, on the reverse strand, counting down.
TGGACGGCCTGGGCGGTGGCCGTGGTGGCGGTCGTGGTGGCTGGGGGTTGCGGGTCGGCCAAGCCACACTCGTCGGCGCCAACCTCGAGCTCCGTTAGCTCGAATTCGATCTCGAGAGCGCCGCCGACGTCTGCACCCGGCGGGGCGCCGGATGGCCTGTTGGCGTTCGTAGATCAGCACGGGATCGAGGTGGCCGACGCGGTGAGCGGACGGGTGCGTTTGGTCGTGCCCATACCTTCGCCTGCGCTGGGCAACTCGGGCACAGGTGAGTTCCTCGTCGACGGACCGGTGTGGAGTCGAACGCCCGGGGTCGGTCATCCGGTCATCTACTTTGCCCTGTCGGGCCTTTCCGGTCAGCCGCACTACGGTGATGTGTTCTTCCGGGCCGATCCGTTTACCGGCGACCTCTCGGTGCTGGCCGCAGTCCCGGACGCTACGGGCCAGACCCAGGCGCTGGCGGCGGTGCCCGGGGAGTTGCTGTACACCTCCGGCTGCTGCGAGGACATAGGCATCGACGGACTGCGGCTCGCCCTGGGTGGGAGACCCCAGCCGGAGACCGTCGAAAGCCCAGTCGGCGGGATGTGGTTCTCGCTAGGCGCCACGTTGGACGGCAGGCTGGCCGCCGCGCACACCGTCATGGGCCCAGGCGGGGCGTTCCGGTCGCGGGCGTACGTGTGGGTCGACCCGACCGGTCCGACCACCTCACCGCTGCCGGTGCCCCGCAGCATCTCATCCGGCCAGTCTTCGATCGCGGACATGGCCGTGAACGCCACCGGAAAAATAGAGGCCCTGGCGGTCGGCTCCGGGCAGGCCGGAACCGGGAACCTTGACGTCTACGACACTTCCACGGGTCGCCTGACCCTGCCGGATTCGTTGGCTGGACCGCCCAGCGGCCTGGCTTTCGCGCCGAGCGGCCCATGGCTGGCAGTGGCGGCGGATGGCTCGCTGTCAATCCTTAACGCCTTGCAGGCGAACGGCTCGGGGGCCGGCGGCGCCAGCGGGACCACCGCGCCCGACCCCTACCATCTGTCGGTGGCAGCCGCGGGCGTCGGAAGCGTGAGCTGGTCGGCGCCCATCGCCGCAGTCGGTTTCGCGGATGTGACGGGCGTGACCCAGAGTGCGAGCCAGCTATTCGAGCAGGCCTCGGCGGCGCTGGCTCCCCAGGGGGGAACCACCACGGCACCGGCGACGACCACCCCAGCCCAGTCGGTTCCCACCTCGGGCGCGACGGCCGACCTGTACGTGTCCACCGGGGAAGAGCCGGGCGCCCTGTACCAGTGGGGCCGCTACCCCACCACCATCCAGTACGACAACCACGACTACTTCGGCGGTCTCACCTGGTCGATCCGCTCGTCGGGACTGGTCGGGACCGGCTACTTCGCCCACGACGGCTGCACACCCAACTGCGCGGCGGGGACCTACCAGCAGTACCCGGTGACCATCCAAGCCCTGCAGACCAAGGCGTGCACCGTACCGGTCTACAGCGCCGCCCTTGGCACCACCACGAGCGAGTACGCCGACGTTTGGCTCGACCCGATCGCCCAGTTCGGCGCAACCGGGCCGCCATTCAACGTCTCGTCGGTCGACGACGCCTGGAACCCGGCCACTTGCTGAGCGTTTACGGGCTCTCGGATTGGAACATGTAGCTACCCGTAGGGTCCGAAAGCTCGTCCCATGACTCAGCCCACCCGTGATGCGGCCTGATACTCGTTGATCAGCCCGCCGAGGACCTCCTGCCGGCGGACACCGAAGATCGGTGCTGGCTGCGGCGGTGTCGGCGGCGTCTGTCGCCGCGGTGGATGCAGCGCCAGGCCCCGAGGACCCCACGAGAAGGAAGGTGCTCGTTGTAATGGCACACGTAGCGAACGAGCACTCGTCGGAGATGCCGTTCGTTCACGACAAGGAGACGATCGGTGCACTCCGATCGCTCGGCTCTCACCCAGCGCTCGGCGACCGCGTTCTCGTTGGGCGCTTGCACGGGACTTCGCACGACGCTCGCCCCTTCGCCCTGCCACACGACGTCGAAACCCGGGCCGGACTTCGCGTCGCGGCCTCCCAGGAGGTACTTGACCGAGAGGCCGGCGCTGCGCAGCTCCTCGGTCACGTTGCGGGCGCACTGGGTGACCCACTCCCAGGTGGGGTTCGTCGTGATGCCGGCGAGGAAGACCCGCCGCGTCTTGTGATGAATGGAGAACAGCACGTAGAGGCGACGCGGCGAGATCGTGTCGACGCAGAAGAAATCGCAGGCCACGATGCCGGCGGCCTGCTGGCGGAGGAACCGACGCCAGGTCGAAGACGCACGCCGCGGCGCGGGGTCGAGGCCATGGTCTTTAGCGGCTCTTCGCGGTCTCGCGTCGGGCGGCACCCGGGTGTCCGAGACCGAGGAGCTCGCCCTGGATCCGCTGGTACCCCCAGGCCGGGCTGTCGGTCGCCATGCGCAGGATCACGGTGGCGAGCTCGCCTGGGATCGGGGGTCGACCGGGGTGACGGTGGGGATACGTCCTGTGGCGGCCAACGAGCCGGCGGTGCCAGCGAAGGAGCGTCTCGGGTCGAACCCCGAACGCCGACCACCGCTCACGCTTCAAAAGCCGGCTCAGCGCGGCAAGCCAGGCCCGATCGGCCGGTTGGAGGTGTGGCTTCGCCTGGTTGCGCCGCAGGATCTCGAGCTCGTGGCGCAACACCAGGATCTCGATCTCCTTGGAGCCGCTGCTACAAAAGACGAGCACCACGAGCGAGAGCAGTCGACAGACGACGAGGTAGGCGAACGACCACAGGTGGGAACGGAGAAGATCGGGCTGGCGCACGGCGAGGGTGCACCGTCGTGGAATCAGTCGAGGACAAGCATTCCCTGGCTGGCGCTGTGATCGCGTTTTCGCACCCTACGGGCAGCCGGATCTGACGTTGCTGCTCATGGCGTCTCGGTCGGGTGGTCAGTATCCGACGGTGAAGCGTTGGTGGTGATGGCGGGGATGGTCGATCTCGTCGACAAGCGCAACGGCGTAGTCCTCGTAGGAGATCCCGAACCGGCCCTGCACGTCGATGACTGGGTGATCCTCTCCGACTCGGTAGTGCCGGTGCGGTCGCCTGGCTCGAAGTTCCCGGGCGGTGGCGACATGTACACCCAGTCGGCACCGCTGGTCGTGCGGTAGCAGTCGAGGGCAACAGCCTGGCCGCGAACCTCGGGCCGGACGGCTTCGGGGAATCCGTGGGTGTCGACGAAGCGGGAGCCGTTCGGGTCGAGGAGGCTACCCCCGCCACCGCTGTGGATGATCCGGGGAGCCCGTTCGGCCATCTCCTGGGCCACGGCCACCAGGGTGCGCGCCGCGTCGAGGTACAAGGACTTGTCTGGGCCACCGACGGTGACGACGAGCACGTCGGCCGACTGGGACACGCGCCGGACAGTGGCGAGATCGGTGACGTCCCCCTCGACCGTCTCGACTCCCTGGCCGAACAGGGGAATGGCCTCGCGGTGGACGACGCCGATCACGTGGTGGCCACGGTCGGCCGCCTCGACGCTGACGCGTCGGCCCAGCCGGCCGCTGGCGCCGAAGACCACGACAAGGGCCACCGCTGCCCTACGCCCAACGCCGTGAGGCGCCGGTAGTCACGAGAGCTCGCCGGTCAACTCGTGGATGTAGCACCAGCTCCAGCTGTCGCCGGGCATGACCGAGCGCATGACCGGGTGGCCGCTCTGGCGGTAATGCTTGGTGGCGTGCGTGCCAGGGGAAGAGTCGCAACAGCCGACGTGCCCGCAGTCGAGGCATTCGCGCAGCGCCACCCAGCGGGTTCCTTCGGCCAGGCACTCCTCGCAGCCATCGGGGGTGCGGGGCGACGGGAAGTCTGCCATCTTCAGGGTCTGGAGATGCTCGCAAGTCTCAGCCACGTTCGCCTCCGTCTTGTTCGGGCTGGTCCAGGTCGATGTCGCCGGGATGGCGGTGGGGCAGGTCGCTGGCGGGGACCTGCCCGAGCCGGCCCGCCTGGTAGTCCGCGAGCGCCTGGGCGATCTCGGCCCGGCTGTTCATGACGAACGGGCCGTAGTGGACGACGGGCTCGCGGATCGGCCGGCCGCCCAGGAGCAGGATCTCGAGGTTCGGGTGACGGCTCTCCTGGTGGGGGTCGGCGCCGACACGCAGCGTGTCGCCGGGCCCGAACACC
>JAJZJY010000133.1 GCA_021809885.1 Actinomycetes bacterium | reverse complement strand
CAGCAGCCCGCCCGTGTAGCGCCAGGTGACGACCGTGGCGACGACGGTGACGGAGACGAGGACGACCAGCACCGTCTGCCACCAGTCGCGGATGACCGCGTCGACCCAGCGGGTGACCTCAGCGGTGAAGGGGTGCAGGGCGGGCAGCCGGTCGAGGATCCGGGCGTAGCCGACCCAGGTGTCGCGCAGGTTCTTCAACGTGAGGCGGCGCAGCGGGGCGAACACGGCGAGGGCGAGGTCGCTGAGCCCGCCGATGAGCGGGCCGGCGACGAGGGCGGCGGCGGCCACCCGCCACCATGCCCAGCGCCGGCGGTGGGCGTGGCCGGCGATGCCTCCGACGACGGCGCACAGCGCCACGTTGGGGACCGGCCCGATGCCGACGACCAGAAATGCCACCGTCGCCGCCGCCACGGCCGCCGCTACCACGGCCCGGGGCCGGTGGCGGTGGCCGACGACCGCCATCGGCACGACCCCGAGGCCCATGAGGGCGGAGGCGTGCGGCACCAGCCAGCCGGCGAGGACGAGGATCACGGTCACGGCGCCCATCACGGCCGCCGTCGCCAGCTCGATCGGGTGGAGCCGGCCCCGGTCGCTCGTCACGTGACGCGCCGGCGCGGGGCCGGTCGGTCACCCAGCGCACCCGACGCCGCTGAGGCGAGCACCGAAGCGATCCGGTCGACGGCGTCCCACACGTCGACGAAACGTGTGTAGGCCGCCACCGGCGCCAGGCGCATCACGTCTGGCGGCCGGAAGTCGCCTACGACCTGACCCCGATCGATGAGGGTGCGCACGGTGCGCCAGGAGTCGGGGTGGGCGACGGCGAGGTGGCCGCCGCGGCCCTCCGGGTCGGCCGGGCTCGCGAGGCGCGCCCCGAGGGGGACGAGGAGCGCGTCGACGCGGGCGGCGAGCAGCGCCACGAGGGCCCGGGTCTTGTCCCACAGCGCCGGCATGCCGACCGACAGGAGCGGGTCGATGCCGGCGTCGACGGCGGCGATGCCGAGGATGTTGGGTGTTCCGGCGAGGAAGCGGGCCGTGCCTGGCGCCGGGTCGTAGGCGTCGGCCATGGCAAAGGGATCCCGCTGGCCCCACCATCCCCAGATCGGCTGGCGCAGGAGGCCCTGGAGCTCACGGCGGACGTACAGCCACGCCGGGGCGCCGGGGCCGCCGTTCAGGTACTTGTAGGTGCAGCCGACGGCGAGGTCGGCGCCGGAGCCGTCGAGGTCGACGGGCACGCAGCCGGCGGCGTGGCTGAGATCCCAGAGGACGAGGGCGCCGGCCCGGTGGGCGCCGGCGGTGACGGCCGCCATGTCGGCCAGGGTGGCGGAGCGGAAGTTGACGGCGGAGAGGCATAGCAGCGCGGCGCCGTCGAGATCGGTCGGCAACCAGCGCAACGGCCGGCCGGTGCGCTCCGCCAGACCCTGCAGCACGTAGCGGACGGTGGGAAAGTCCTCCCCGTCGCCGACTATCCCTCCGCCTCCGGCATCCAGCGCTGCGAGCCCGAGCTTGAAGAGGTTGACGGTCGTCGAGTCGGAAACGACGACCTGACCGGGTGCGGCACCCACGAGGCGGCCGATGCGGTCGCCGACCGTCGACGGAAGGTCGATCCAGTCGTCCCACCCGCCGACGAGCCGGGTGCGCCACTCGCCGAGAGCGGCGGCGACGCGCCCGGCAGCGGCTCGCGGCTGGCGGCCGAGCGAGTTGCCGTCCAGGTATATGGGCTCACCGTCGGCGAGCTCGAACTCGTAGCGCAGCGCCGCGACCGGGTCGCCGGCGTCCCGGTCCTCGGCCTCTTCGCGACTCTGCGGGACGGTCACCACCCCGAACGTACCCGTGCCCCCGACCACTAGCGTTCTCGCCGTGCACGACGGATACCGCGAGCGGGTGGCCGCCCTCAGCGAGCAGTACCGCTCCCTACCGGCCGGCGCACCGGTGCGCCTCGCCAAGCGGACGTCCAACCTGTTCCGCCCGAGGGCGCGCCGTCACGGTGCCGCACTCGACGTGACCGGGTTCGACGGCGTGCTCGGGGTCGACCCCGATGCGCGCACCGCCGACGTGGCCGGCATGACGACCTACGAGCACCTCGCCGACGCCACCCTCCCATACGGGCTCATGCCCCTGGTGGTGCCGCAGCTGAAGACGATCACCCTCGGCGGCGCCATCGCCGGCCTCGGCATCGAGAGCTCGTCGTGGCGCAACGGCATGCCCCACGAGTCGGTGCAGGAGCTCGACGTGCTCACCGGCGACGGGAGCGTCGTGACCGCCCGGGCGGACAACGAGCACAGGGAGCTGTTCTACGGCTTCCCCAACTCCTACGGCACCCTCGGCTACACCCTGAGGGCGCGCATCGAGCTGGAGCCCGTCGCACCGTGGGTCCACCTCCGCCACCTCCCGTTGGGCTCGATCGGCGCGCTGGTCGAGCGCCTCGCCGAAGTCTGCGAGGCGGGATCGCTCCAGGGGGAGGAAGTGGCCTTCGTCGACGGGGTGGCCTTTGGGCCGGATGAGGCCTACCTCACGCTCGGGTCGTGGGCGACGGAGCCGCCGCCCGTCGTCAGCCGTTACACCGGTCAGGCCATCTACTACCGCTCGATCCAGGCACGCGCCGAGGATTGGCTCACCGCCCGGGACTACCTGTGGCGGTGGGACACGGATTGGTTCTGGTGCTCGCGTGCGTTCGGGGTGCAACATCCATGGGTGCGGCGGCTCATGGCCCCGGACTGGCTCCGGTCCGGCACCTACTGGAAAGTGATGTCCTTCGAGCAACGGTGGGGCGTAAAGGCCTCCGTTGACCGCTGGCGCCGCCGTCCCGCCGGCGAGCCGGTCGTGCAGGACGTGCAGGTGCCCGTAGGCCGGCTGGAGGAGCTCATGGCGGGGACTTTCTCCGAGGTCGGCGCATCACCGGTGTGGCTCTGCCCGCTGAGGGTCCGCCGCAACTGGCCCCTCTACCCCCTCGACCCCGACACGCTGTACGTGAACGTCGGCATCTGGTCCGCCGGGCCGACCGGGGCCAACCGCTGGATGGAAGCGGAGGTCGACCGCCTCGGCGGCCGCAAGTCGTTGTACTCGACGGTCTCCTACGACGAGGACCAGTTCTGGGCCAACTACAACGGCCCCGCCTTCCGGGCGCTCAAGTCCCGTTACGACCCCGACGGCCGCCTGGCCGACCTCTACGACAAGTGCGTGCTCGCCCGATGAGCGCTCCCATCGCCCCCATCCTCGCCCGTGCCGTCGGGCCCGACCTGCCGCTCGCCTTCCGGGCCTGCGACGGCAGCACCGCCGGTCCCCCCGACGCCGTGGCAACGCTCGACGTCGTCGACCGCCGCGCCCTCAACCACCTCGCCACCGCCCCCGGCGAGCTCGGCCTGGCGCGGGCGTACGTGTCCGGCACCCTCGACCTGCGCGGCGACCTGTACGCGGTGCTGCAGCTCCTCGCCGGCGAGGGCAGCGTCGGAACGCTCGGCTGGCGGCAGCGGGCGGAGGTCCTGCGCGGCCTCGGGCCCGGCATCCTCCGCCCGGTCCCGCCGCCGCCCGAGGAGGTCCGCCCCGGGCCGTGGTGGGGGCTGCGCCACTCGCTCACCCGCGACTCCCGGGCGATCAGCCACCACTACGACGTGTCCAACCGCTTCTACGAATGGCTGCTCGGCCCGACCATGGCCTACACCTGCGCCGTCTACCCCCATGACGGGGCGTCGCTCGAGGAGGCCCAGACGGAGAAGGTCGACCTCGTCTGCCGCAAGCTCGACCTGCGGCCCGGGCAGCGCCTGCTCGACGTCGGCTGCGGGTGGGGGACGATGGTCCGCCACGCCGCCGAGCACTACGGCGTCCGGGTGCTCGGCGTCACCCTGTCGCGCCAGCAGGCCGAGTGGGGCCAGGAGCGCCTCACCTCCCTCGGGTTGGGCGGGCGGGCCGAGATACGCCACGGCGACTACCGCAACGTCGCGGAGTCCGGCTTCGACGCCGTGAGCAGCATCGGGCTCACCGAGCACATCGGCGCCCGCAACCTCGGCTCCTACGCCCGCTTCCTCGCCGGCAAGCTGCGCCCCACCGGGCGCCTGCTCAACCACTGCATAACCCGGCCCACCACCACCGTCGAGCCGCACCCCCGGGGCTTCATCGAGCGCTACGTGTTCCCCGACGGCGAGCTGGTCGGCGTCGCGACCGTCGTGGCCGCCTTGCAGGACTCCGGCTTGGAGGTCCGCCACGAGGAGAACCTCCGGGAGCACTACGCCCGCACCTGCGCCGCCTGGTCCGCCAACCTCGAGGCCCACTGGGCGGAGTCGGTAGCCGAGATCGGCGAGGGACGGGCACGTGTGTGGCGGCTGTACCTGGCCGGCTCCCGGCTCGGCTTCGTCCAACGCCGCGTCGAGTTGCACCAGGTGCTGGCGGTGCGCACCGACGGAGGCGAGGCGGGGATGCCCCTGCGTGTCGACTTCTCGCGGCGGCCGCTCGGGGCGGCGCTCGAGCCGGCGCTCGACTAGGACCGCCACCGGCTAGGCGGCTCGGTGGCCCGGCGGGATGGCCGGCCGGCAGGTCAGGCGCTGGGGACGACCCGCCGGCGGGTCAGCATCGCCTCGTCCGGCCAGCGCACGTCGGACACCAGGCGCAGCACCTCCATCACCCGGATGATCATGGCGGAGGTGTCGATCTGGAAGCGGCCGGCGCCGTGGCGGGCCGCGGTCGGCTCGGCGTGGTGGAAGTTGTGCCACGACTCCCCCATCGACAGCACCGACAGCCACCACACGTTGGTGCTGCGGTCACGGGTCCGGTAGGGGCGCCGCCCGACCAGGTGGCACACCGAGTTGATGGCGAACGTGACGTGGTAGAGCAGGCCGACGCGGACCAGGGAACCCCAGAAGAACGCCCACCACGCCCCCGACCACGACATCGTCCAGAGCCCACCGACGAGCGGGGGGACGAGCAGCGACACGGCCACCCACAACGGGAAGGTGCGCGACACGCGCCGGATCCAGCGGTCCGCCACCAGGTCCGGGGCGTACTTGCGCTGCGAGGTCTGTTTCCAGTCGAACATCCAGCCCACGTGGGAGTAGAAGAAGCCCTTCGTCAGAGCGGCGACGGTGCGGCCGTAACGCCACGGTGAGTGCGGGTCGCCGTCGCGGTCGGAGTAGCGGTGGTGCCTGCGGTGGTCTGCGACCCACTGGATGACTGGCCCCTGGATGGCCAGGCTGCCGCAGATGGCGAGGACCACCTGCAACCACCGCCGGGCACGGAAGGAGTGATGGGTGAAGTGGCGGTGGAAGCCGATCGTCACCCCGTGGCCGGAGATGGCGTACATGGCGCCTGCGATGACCGCATCCCGCCAGTTGAGCCCCCACCCCCACAGCAACGGGATGGCAGCGAAGATCGCCCCGAACGGCACGACGAGGAACACTGCCAGCAGCACCTGATCAAGCAGCGACTTCTCGCCCGGCCCCGTGTCCGGGCCAAGGGGTTCGCGCAGCGCTGGTTCGGGCGGGACTTCGGTGGTGGTCATCACCCTCGTTTCTGCCCGTGCAACGGGCCAAGCGCCGCCGCCCCCCGGGGGCCGGCGGTCATGATTCTTCTACACTTCGCGCGTGGACACTGTCGAACTGGAGGTGTTCGGGGCGCCGGCGTGGACCCGCGAGTGGGTCCACTCCACCTTGGGCGGCGCGGGCTTCCGCGTCAAGTGGCAAGACGATCTTTGTGGCACCGCCCAGCGCGGGGACCCCATCGACGGCTGGCTGCTCGGTCCCCGCTCGGCGTGGCTGAAGGTGGCCGTGCAGGTGGGGGCGGGGCGGCCGGTGGCGGGGGGGCGGTCCCGGAGCAAGGCCGGCGGGGGCCGGGCGTGGAGCTCCGTCAGCGCAGCACGGCGAGGAGAGCGAAGCGCCCGCAGGGCCGGGCCGCCCGGTCGCTGAAGAACGGTCCAGCGCCTCCGGTGCCGACGCGGGCGGTCACGAGGTTGGCAGCGGGGACGCCGGCGCCGGCCAGGACCCGCTCGTTGGCGGCCCACACGTCGAACCGCCACCGCCCGGTCCCGTCGGGCCAGAGCACCTCCCCTGCGTTGGAGCCAAACGCGGCGGAGGCCGCCTCGGCCACCTCTTCCCCCACCTGGTAGCGGTCGGCGGGCACGGCCGGGCCAACGGCGGCGAGGAGGTCCTCCCGGCGTGCGCCACCGGCAGCCAACGCGTCGACGGCAGCGGCGGCCACGCCCGCCACGGCGCCCCGCCAGCCGGCGTGGACCACAGCCACCGCGTGGGTACGCCGGTCGTAGAGCAGGATCGGGGCGCAGTCGGCGACGAGCACGGCGAGGCCGACACCCGCCTCACGGGTCACGAGGGCGTCGACGCCGTCCACGGCGTCGACGGTGCTGAGGGTGCCCCGCCCCCTGTCGGCACCGGACACCAGAGCGACCATCCGGCCGTGAACCTGGTTGGCGAACACCAGGTCCCCGAGCGCCGAGCCGATCGTGGCGGCGGCGCGCGCCCGGTTCTCGACCACGCGGTCCGCCTCGTCGTCCACGTGCAGCCCGAGGTTGAGCGTGGCGTACGGGCCTTCGGAAACGCCCCCGGCACGGGTGGTCACGACGGCGTCGACGGGGTGGCCGGCGAGCAGCGGGAAGCTGAGCACCGGGATCCCCGCCCGGATCCCCATCATGTGCGTCGCCGGCACCGTTCCACCGTAGCGGGGCGGCCAGGATGGTGCCGATGCCGACGTTCCGTCCGCTTTGTCCGCCCACCTTCCCCCGGTTCTCGGCGACATCGCGCGTTCTCGGCGACAGCCGATCAACTATTGGCCATCCGCTGTCGCCAGGAACGCGCTCTGTCGCCCAGTTCGCGGCCCGGGAGCCCAGTTCATGGCCCCCCGGAGCCCCAGTTCGCTGCCCCCGGGAGCAGGCTGCCTAGATCAACCGGCGTTCGGCGGCCCACCGGCTCAGCTGGTGGCGGGTGGACAGCTGCAGCTTGCGCAGGACGGCCGACACATGGCTCTCCACCGTCTTGCTGGAGATCGACAGCTCCCGGGCGACCTCCTTGTAGGTGTAACCACGGGCGATGAGGCGGAGGACCTCGCGCTCGCGCGCCGAGAGCTGGTCGAGCTCGGGATCCACCGGAGGCGCAGCCCCCGGCAGGGCGGCGAAGGCGTCGAGCACGAAGCCGGCCAGCCGGGGCGAGAAGACGGCGTCCCCGCCGGCGACGCGGACGACGGCGTCGACCAGCTCGTCGGTCGAGATCGCCTTCGTGACGTAACCGCGGGCGCCGGCGCGGATCACGGCGATGACGTCCTCGGGAGCGTCGGACACCGACAGCGCCAGGAAGCGCACCTCGGAGTCGACGCGCTTCACCTCCTCGACCACCAGCTGCCCTCCACCCGAAGGGAGGTGCACATCGAGGATGACCACATCGGGGCGCTGGGCGACGATGACGGCGACGGCCTCCTCGACGTCGGAAGCCTCACCGAGCACCTCGACACGGTCGCCCAGCTCGGCTCGTACCCCTGATCGGAACAGGTGGTGGTCGTCGACGAGCACCACCCGGGGTCGGGGAATCACGGCGCCGCACCGGGCACCGGTGCCCGGTGGCGGGCGGGCGGCGCCGGTGCCTGCAGCTCCACTTCGGTGCCCTCGCCCGGGCGGCTGCGTATCTCGGCGCGCCCGCCGGCGCGGGCCATCCGACCCTCGATCGACTCGGCGACACCCTTGCGGTCAGCGCCGACGGACGCCCGGTCGAAGCCCGCCCCTCTGTCCCGGACGAACACCGACACCTGCTCGGGCTCGACCTCAGCGAACACCGACACGACGGGCGCCCCCGACCACTTGGCAGCGTTCACGGTGGCCTCCCTCGCTGCGGCGACCAGAGGTTCGAGACGGTCGTCGAGCGGCACGTCGCCAACGATCACGAGCTCCACGCGCACGTCGTGGGCCTCTTCCACGTCGGTCTGCACACGTCGCAGCGCCTCGCCCAGGCTGGTCACGTCGGCGCCCAACCCGCCGGGGGGCCGGCCCTCGAACAACCAGGCCCGCAGCTCCCGTTCCTGGCTGCGCGCGAGCTGAGCGACACGCTGCGGCTCCTCGGCGTGGCGCTGGATCAGCGTCAAGGTCTGCAGCACCGAGTCGTGGACCCGGCTGGCGAGCTCAGCGCGCTCCTCGGCGCGCGTACGGGCTCTGCGCTCGTTGGCCAGCTCGCGCGCCAGGTTGAACCACCACGGGCCGAACACGGCCAGGATCCCCCCGAGCACCAGCGCCACGCCGGCGAGCGGTCGGATCACGGCCCGTTCGTGGCCGAGCGTGAGGACCGCCACGCCGCCCACAGTGACCGCTGTGCCGACGGCGATCCGGGCCAGCGCCCGCCGCCACGTGCCATGGGGACCGGCACCGAAGCGGACGAGAGGCTCGCCGAGTTGGCGGATCGGGGCCCGGTCGGCATCGGTGCCGTCGCGCCACACGAGGATGAGCCCCGCGGCGGCGATCAGCACCGGCCATGCCAGCGACCCGAGCCAGGGCGTGCCGAGCAACGACGCCATCAGCAACATCACGACGAGCAGCGGCACGAGCCCGACCACGAGGGCGATCCCCTGGGTGTCGGACCGGGCCCTGGAGAGGATGCTCCCTGCCTCACCGTCGCCCTCTGCGGGCAGGACCACCCACCCGACGAGGTAAGCGGCGACGCCGATGCCGCTGCCGAGTGCAGCGACGACGAAGATCGCCCGCACCACCAAGGGATCGAGGCCGACCCGGGAGGCGACGCCGGCGGCAACACCCCCGAGCAACCCGTCACCGGGCCGCCGGCGGAGGGGACCCGAGCCGCGCGGCCTGCGCCACCGGCGGCTGTGCGCCCTCCACAGCATGCCGCCCGCCCAAGGTCCAGGCCCGCCCCAGGAGTGATCCCA
>JAJZJY010000132.1 GCA_021809885.1 Actinomycetes bacterium | reverse complement strand
CGGAGCGGTGGCCGGAGCGGTGGCCGGAGCCACCCCGACCCGCCCGTACAGCGTGGTCCGCTGCTGGAGCGGGCGGCCGAGGGGCTCGACGATCCGCCTGAAGTCCTCGGAGGTCATCAGCTGCCCGTGCGTGGCGCCGGCGGCGCGTGAGATGTTCTCGTCCATGAGGGTGCCGCCGAGGTCGTTGCAGCCGGCGGCGAGCAGCTGGGGGATGGCGTCGGGGCCGAGCTTCACCCACGACGCCTGGACGTTTGGGATGGCGCCGGCGTAGGCGATGCGCCCGACGGCGTGGATGAGGACCGCCTCGCGGAACGTCGGGCCCCGCCGGGACCGCTTCTGGAGGTAGATGGGTGTCGCCATGTGGACGAACGGGAGGGGCACGAACTCCGTGAACCCGCCGGTCTCGCGCTGCAGCGCCCGGGTGCGCAGGAGGTGGCGCGCCCAGTGCACGGGCCGCTCGACGGCGCCGAACATGATCGTCACGTTGGATCGCAACCCGACGGCGTGGGCGCTGCGGTGCGCCTCGAGCCACTCGTCGGTGCTGATCTTGTCGGGGCAGAGGACCGCCCGGACCTCGTCGTCGAGGATCTCGGCGGCGGTGCCGGGGAGTGACCGCAGGCCGGCGTCTTTCAGCCGGCGCAGGTAGGAGGTGAGTGGTTCGCCGAGGCGGCGGGCGCCCTCGGTGACCTCGAGGGCCGTGAAGCCGTGGATGTGGATCGTCGGGGATGCCGCCCGGACAGCCTTGATGACGTCGAGGTAGTAGTCCCCGTCGAACTTGGGGTGGATGCCCCCCTGCAGGCACACCTCGGTGGCTCCGAGCTCCGCGGCCTCGGCGACGCGGCGGCCGATCTCGTCGAAGTCGAGCAGGTAGGGGTCCCCTCGGAGGTTGAGTGACAGCGGCCCCTTGCTGAAGGCGCAGAAACGGCACTTGAAGGTGCAGACGTTGGTGTAGTTGATGTTGCGGTTGACGACGTAGGTGACGGCGTCGCCCGCCTCCCGTCGGCGGATCTCGTCGGCGACCTCGGCGACCGCCCGCACCTCGGGTCCCCGTGCCCCGAAGAGGGTGACGAGCTCCTCCTCGCCTAGCTCGTGGCCGGCTACGACGCCGGCGAGGACCTCCCCGACGGCGCCGCCTGCCGACGGGCGCGCCCCCGGCACGACCAGCACCGGCGGGGGGGTGTCGCCTCCCGAGTACCAGGCCTCCAGGTCCCGGCCGAGGCCCTCGGCGTCCGAGTGGTCGAGGACCGGGAACCGCATGGCCGGGTCGAGCCAGCGCTCGGCTCGAGCCGCGAACGACGGGTAGACGGTGAGGCGGGGTGCCAGCGTCCGGCCCCGCTCCTCGGTGGCGGCGCGGAGGGCCTCGATGGCCGGCCAGGGGCGCTCGGGGTTCACGTGGTCGGGCGTGATCGGGGAGACCCCGCCCCAGTCGTCGATGCCGGCGTCGAGCAGGGCAGCGAAGTCGTCGGAGAGGTTGGGCGGCGCCTGCAGGTGGATGGACGGGGGGAGGAGCAGGCGCGCCGCGGCGATGGTCCGCAGGTAGTCGTCGGCGCCGGGGGCGGGTGCCGCCTGCATCGCCGTGCCTTGCTTGGGCAGGAAGTTCTGGACGATCACCTCCTGCACGTGACCCCATCGCCCGTGGGCCGCGGCGATGGCGTCGAGGGAGCGGACCCGGTCGGCGAAGGTCTCGCCGATGCCGACGAGGATGCCCGTGGTGAACGGGATGGAGAGCTCGCCGGCGGCTTCGAGGGTCGCCAGGCGGCGGGCCGGCGTCTTGTCGGGCGAGCCCCGGTGGGCGGCCAGGCCGTCGACGAGGGCCTCGAGCATCATGCCCTGCGAGGCGGTGACGGGCCGCAGGGTGGCGAGCTCCTCGGCGGCCAGCGCGCCGGCGTTGGCGTGGGGGAGCAGGCCGGTCTCGTCCCGTACGGCCGCGCACGCCGCCGCCAGGTACTCGACGGTCGACGAGAAGCCCTCCGACGCCAGCCACCGGGCGGCCACCGGGTAGCGCTGCTCGGGGCGCTCGCCGAGGGTGAACAGCACCTCGTGGCATCCCGCCGCCGCCCCCCTGCGGGCGATGGCGAGCACCTCTCCGATCGTGAGGTACGGCGCTGCGACGCGGGCAGGCGCCTTGGCGAAGGTGCAGTAGCCGCAGCGGTCCCGGCACAGCTCGGTCAGCGGCACGAACACCTTGGGTGAGAAGGTGGTGCGGGTGCCGAAGGCGGCGTCGCGAACCGCCCGCGCCGCCGCCATGAGCTCGTCGAGAGGAGCGGAGGCCAGGCCGGCCGGGGTGAGATCGAAGGTCACACGGCCGACGCTAGCGAAGGCGGCCCGCCCGGCGCGCTAGCCTTCGCCGCGACGAATCACACCGGTGTAAGCCCGTCCACAGGCCCGTCCACAGATCCTGTGGATCACCGTGGTCGGGACGCCGAGCGAGGAGGAGGATCGGCTGTGGCGGCCTCGTTCACCCATCTGCACCTTCACACCGAGTTCTCGATGCTCGACGGTGCGGCCCGGGTGAGCGAGGTGGTGGCCAAGGCGGCGTCCGACGGCCAGCCGGCGATCGGCATCACCGATCACGGCAACATGTACGGCGTCCTCGACTTCTACAAGGAGGCCCGCAACGTCGGCATCAAGCCGATCATCGGCACCGAGGCGTACATGGCCGGGGAGAGCCGCCACGAGCGCCCCGCCCGCCGGGGCCGCGTCGACGACGGTGGGGGCGACGGTGAGGGCGGGTCCAAGCTCTACTACCACCTGACGCTGCTCGCCGAGTCCGACGTCGGGTACAAGAACCTGCTCGAGCTGTCGAGCGAGGCCTACCTCGACGGCTACTACATCAAGCCCCGAGTCGACTGGGACATGCTGGCCGCCCACCACGAGGGTCTCATCGCGACGACCGGCTGCCTCGGCGGCGTCGTGGCGCAGGCGTTGCTCGCTGGCCAGGCCGGCAAGGCGGCAGAGCTCGCCGCCCGGCTGCAGGACATATTCGGGCGCGACAGCCTGTTCATCGAGCTCCAGGACCACGGCCTGGCGGATCAGCGCCGCACCAACCCGCAGCTGTTGGAGATCGCCGAGCGCATCGGCGCCCCACTGCTCGCCACCAACGACAGCCACTACACCGACCGGGGTGACGCTGTCGCCCACGACGCCCTGCTCTGCGTGCAGACCGGGTCGGTCATGGACGACCCCAAGCGGTTCAAGTTCGACGGTGAGGAGCACTACCTGAAGACGGCCGCCGAGATGCGCCAGCTGTTCGCCGAGGTGCCCGAGGCGTGCGACAACACCCTGTGGATCGCCGAGCGGGCCGACGTCGAGATCGAGTTCGGCAGCCCCAAGCTCCCGAGCTACCCCCGGCCGGCGGGCTTCGCCACGGCCGACGACTACCTGCGCCATCTGGCGTTGCGCGGTGCCGCCGAGCGCTACGGGTCCCCCGTACCCGGCGAGGTCGTCGAGCGGCTCGACTACGAGCTCGGTGTCATCTTCTCCATGGGGTTCTCGGACTACTTCCTCGTCGTCTGGGACCTGATCGACCACGCCCGGCGCCAGGGCATCCGCGTCGGGCCCGGTCGGGGCAGCGCGGCCGGCTGCTGCGTCGCCTACTGCCTGCGCATCGTGGACGTCGATCCGATCGCCCACGGCCTCATCTTCGAGCGGTTCCTCAACCCGGGCCGCAAGCAGATGCCTGACATCGACATGGACTTCGACGAGCGGTACCGGTCGGAGATGATCCGCTACGCCGCCGAGAAGTGGGGCTGGGACCATGTGGCCCAGATCGTCACGTTCTCCACGATCAAGGCCCGAGCGGCGGTGCGCGACGCGGCGCGGGTGCTCGGATACCCCTACGGCGTCGGTGACCGCGTCGCCAAGGCGATGCCCCCTCTCGTCATGGGCCGGGACACCCCGCTGTGGGCGTGCATGGAGGAGCACCCCAAGTTCGCCGACGGCTTCAAGGCGGCCGTCGAGCTGCGGGAGATGTACCGCGCCGAGCCGGACGTGAAGCGGGTCGTCGACGTCGCCCGCGGGCTCGAGGGGCTCCGCCGCCAGGACGGCATCCACGCCGCCGCCGTGGTGATCTCCGCCGAGCCGCTGACCGAGCACCTCCCCATCCAGCGCAAGCCGGAGGCCGGTGGCCGGCCCGAGGACGCCCCCATCGTCACCCAGTACGAGATGCACGGCGTGGAGGAGCTCGGCCTGCTCAAGATGGACTTCCTCGGGCTGCGCAACCTGTCGGTGATCGAGCGCACCCTCGACCTGATCGAGGCCAACACCGGCGAGCGCCCCGACATCGACCGCCTGGCTCTCGACGACGGCCCGACCTTCGAGATGCTCCGGCGGGGGGACAGCATCGGCGTGTTCCAGCTGGAGGGCGGCCCGATGAGAGCCCTGCTGCGAGCGCTGGCGCCGACCGACTTCGCCGACGTGGCCGCCCTCAACGCCCTGTACCGGCCGGGCCCGATGGCCCACAACATGCACTACGACTACGCCGACCGGAAGAACGGGCGGAAGCCGGTCACCTACCTCCATCCCGACCTGGAGCCCGTGCTCGCCGACACCCAGGGGCTGATGATCTACCAGGAGTCGATGATGCGGGTGGCCCAGAAGGTCGCGGGCTACAGCCTGGAGGAGGCCGACAACCTCCGGAAGGCAGCCGGCAAGAAGGTCCGCGAGATCATGGCCAGGGAGCGCGAGAAGTTCGTGGCGGGCTGCGAGCGCACCGGTTACGGCCGCGAGCTCGGGACGCAGCTGTTCGACATGATCGAGCCGTTCGCCGACTACGCCTTCAACAAGAGCCATGCCTTCGGCTACGGGCTCGTCATCTACTGGACGGCCTGGCTCAAGGCCAACCACC
This sequence comes from Actinomycetes bacterium, assembly GCA_021809885.1. GTDB lineage: Bacteria > Actinomycetota > Acidimicrobiia > Acidimicrobiales > Palsa-688 > JAKAQB01. The sequence goes on along the minus strand of JAJZJY010000132.1, from coordinate 4,039 downwards.
CCGCCGAGTACCTCGCAGCGCTCCTCACGAGCGTCAAGGACGACAAGGACAAGACTGCCGTCTACCTCGCCGAGTGCCGCGCCCTCGGCATCGAGGTACTCGTGCCCGACGTCAACGTCTCGAGGTCGGAGTTCACCGCCGTGCGCGGCGGCGGCGCCCAGGGCAAGGGCGTCATCCCCTTCGGCATGTCCGCCATCCGCAACGTCGGGGAGGGCCTCGTCGAGCGGATCATCGCCGAGCGGGAGGCGGCGGGGCCGTTCACCGACTTCTACGACTTCGCCCGCCGGGTCGATCCCGTGGTCCTCAACAAGCGTACTGTCGAGTCGCTCGTCAAGGCGGGGGCCTTCGACTCCCTCGGGCACCCGAGGATGGGCCTCTGCCAGGTCTTCGACCAGATCGTCGACCGCACCCTGGCCCGCCGGCGCGAGCGCGACCAGGGCGTGATGAGCCTCTTCGGAGACCTGGGCGACGGGGACGGCGACGGCGGCTTCGACGACGCCCGGGTGCCGATCCCGGCGGTCGAGTTCGACAAGAGCCAGCGGCTCACCTTCGAGAAGGAGATGCTCGGCCTCTACATCTCCGACCACCCGCTGCTCGGCCTCGAGGCCGCCCTCGGGCGCCACGTCGACGCCACGATCAACGAGCTGCGGGACGAGGCGGCGACGAGCGGCGTCGACCGGGGCGAGGCGCGCTGGGTCGGCGGGGTCGTCACCGGCCTGGCGCGCAAGTACACCAAACGGGGCGAGCTGATGGCGACGTTCGTGCTCGAGGATCTCCAGTCCGCGATCGACGTCTGGGTGTTCCCCCGGACGATGTCCGACGTCGCCCACCTCCTCGTCGACGACACCGTCGTCTGCGTGAAGGGCCGGCTCGACACCCGGGACGACCAGCCCAAGCTCGTCTGCCTGGAGGTGAGGCGACCCCAGCTGGTCGCCGGGGCCGAGCCCCTGCACCTGCAGCTCCCGGTCCGGGCGCTCACCGAGGACCGCGTCGACCGGCTGAAGAAGGTCCTCGGCGACCACCCGGGGGAGTCCCCGGTGCTCCTGCACGTCGGCACCAAGTGCCTACGCCTGGACGCCGCATGGGGGGTGGACCCCAGCACCGGACTGCTCGGCGAGCTGCGGGTGCTCCTCGGCCCTGGGTGCCTTTGGAACGGAGGGGCTGCGAGCGCCTAAAATGGGGCGGTCAGGCTGGTAGGTTCGAGGAGAGTAGTCGCCGATATGCCTCTGGACGTCGAGACCAAGGACTGCACCGCCCTCTCCGACGGCGAGCTGACCGAGATGGCGGACCTGGTCACGGACGGCCCGGCCGGGTTCGGCATCGGGTTGCTCTCCAAGCAGGCCGAGGAGTGGGTGCTCATCACCCAGGTACGCGAGGCCGGCAAGCTACTCGGCTTCTCGTTCTGCACCCTCGAGCGCATAGGCGGTACCCCGTGCCTGCTGTGGGGGCTGGCGTCGGTGCGCCGCAACGCCAAGCGGGACAAGGTGCTGGAGGCGTTGACCGCCGACCAGTTCCGCCGGGCGGTGCTTGCCTTCCCCGACGAGGACGTGCTCGTCGGCACCCGCTTCATCGACCCCGGCGCCTTCGCGGCGTTCAGCGGGCTCGAGGAGGTCTGTCCCCGGCCCGGCCACAAGCCTTCCGGCGAGGAGCGGGCGTGGAGCCGCCGCCTCGCCAAGCGCTTCGGGGCGGAGGGCCGCATCGACGACCGAGCCTTCGTGGTGACAGGTGACGGCGCGGTGACGGGGGTGTTCGACTTCTCCGCCACCACGCCCGAGACCGTCGCTGCGGATGTCGCGTCCTTCTTCGCTCCCCTCGACGCCACCCGCCACGACGCGCTCATCGCCTTCGGGTGGGGCATGGCGGAGGATCTCGCCTCCCGCTACGGCTCGTAGCGGTCCCCCCCACGGGCAGCTCCTGGATCGAGCCGGTCGGCGGGGTCGGGCGCGGCTCAGGCGGCGATCCGACCGCGGCGGCTGACCGCGTCGACGGTCGCCGCTGCCACCAGCACCAGCGCCGTGACCATGAGCTGGTACTCGGCGCTCAACCCGAGCAGGCCCATGCCGTTGTAGATGATGGCGATGACGAAGCCGCCGAGGACGGCGTGGACCATCTTGCCCCGCCCGCCAAAGAGGCTGGTCCCGCCGATGACCGCGGCGGCCACCGCGTAGAGGACCAGGTTGCCGCCGTCGACCGACTGGGAGATCGACTGGATGTACGAGGCGTAGAACAGGCCGCCGACGCCGGCCATGAGACCGGCAAGGCTGAAGCACAGCAGCCGGATGCGCGCCACGTTGACCCCGGCGCGCCGGGCGGCCTCGGCGTTGCCGCCCACGGCGTAGACGTAGCGGCCGAAGCGGGTGCGCGACAGCAGGAACGTTGCCAGCACCACGATGCCGAGGATCAGGTAGACCGGCGTGGGCACGCCCCGGATCGCCGTCGTGCGGCCCCGGTTGAGGTTGCAGACGAAGACGACGGCGATCGACACCAAGGCGATGCCTGCCACCTTCGCCATCTCGATGGCGAACGGCGGGGCCACCAGGTTCGCGGCCCTCCGCCGCCGGTCCCTCACGACGGCGAAGGCGGCGTAGAGCGCCACCAGGGCGAGTGTGAGGATCCAGCTCGCCGCCGGCGTCAGGACCCCGTTGTTCAGGTCGAAGAGGATGTTGTTGGTGAGCTGGACCGTGCCACCGGTCTGGGCGCCGGCGTAGTGGGTGAGGATGAACAGCAGGGCGCCCTCGAAGAACAGCAGGCCGCCGAGGGTGACGACGAACGACGGGATGCCCAGGCGGGTGATCAGTGCCCCCTGGACGGCGCCGGCCAGGGTGGTGAACCCGAGGCCGCAGAGCGCGGCCTCCCACCACGAGAAGTTGTGCAGCTGGCTGACGAGGATCAGGGTCACCGCCGCCCCGCATGCTGCGTTGTAGCCGACGGACAGGTCGATCTCGCCGAGCAGCAGCACGAAGATCTCCGCCATGCCGAACAGGACGAAGTACGACGTCTGGGTGAGCAGGTTGGCGAAGTTGGCGGCGGTGAGGAAGTTGCCGTTCTGGGTCTGGAAGACGATGACGATGACGACCATCCCGGCGAGGACCGGGAGGTTGCCGGCGTCACCGGAGCGCACGCGCCGCCACCAGGAGCTCACGTACTCCCCGGGTGTCCGCGCCAGGTTGGCGTCGATCAGCACCGGGTCGATCGCCGCCGGCGGGGTCTCCGCCGTCACGGCGCCGGTCGAGTCCTGCTGCTCAGTGGTCATCGCTCACGCTTCCGGGTACGGGGAGGCGTCCGCCGTGACCCGGCTGCGCCCTCCGGTGGTCATGAGCTCGACAGCGCTCTGCGTGTCGAACTCCGCGATCGGCCCCTCGGCGGCGAGCTTGCCGAGGTAGAGCACCGCCAGGCGGTCGGCGACCCGGAAGACGTCGCTCAGGTTGTGGGAGATGACCAGCACCCCGATGCCCCGGCTGGCGAGGGTCTCGATCAGATCCAGGACCATCGCCGTCTGCGAAACCCCCAGGGCGGCCGTGGGCTCGTCCATGACCACGAGCTTGGCGTTCTGCATCACCGCCCGGGCGACGGCCACCGCCTGGCGTTGGCCCCCGGAGAGCGACCCGACCGGCTGGCGGATCGAGCGGACGGTCGTGACCGACAGCTCGGCGAGGGTGCGCTTGGCGGCGGTCTCCATCGTCGCCTCGTCGAGGGTCAAGTGGCTGGCGAGCTCCCGGCCGAGGAACATGTTGGCGACGATGTCCAGGTTGTCGCAGAGGGCGAGGTCCTGGTACACGGTGGCGATGCCGAGGGCGCTGGCGTCGCGGGGGGAACGGACGTGCGCCGGCTTGCCCAGCCACTCCATCTGGCCCCCGTCCGCCGCGTGGATGCCGGAGATCGTCTTGATGAGCGTGGACTTGCCGGCACCGTTGTCGCCGACGAGCGCGGTGACCTTGCCGCCCGGGACGCTCATGCTCACATCCGAGAGGGCTTGCACCGGTCCGAAGCTCTTCTGGATGCCGTGGAGCCGGAGCAGCTCGCTGCCTGGCGTGGCACC
>JAJZJY010000131.1 GCA_021809885.1 Actinomycetes bacterium | reverse complement strand
TCGAAGGAGGGCGCATCGAGGCGCTCGGTGAGCGTCGCATAGAGAGCGTCGAGGCCGAGAACCTGCTCGCCGTAGGAGGTGACCTCGGCGCTGAAGCGGTTGGACTCGGCAACCGTGCCGCGGTACTCGGCCAGCCCGTCGAGCATTTCGGCCTTGAGCTCGAGCAGGCGGGGGAGCGACCGTGGCACGTCGCTCCCAGCGACCTGCCCAAGGAACATTCGCAGCACCATTCGTTCGACGAGCAGGAGCTCGATGGAGACGAGGAGCGGGAGGGCGCTCCGGGGGAGGAGGACCGCCTGGCTCGCCGGGTCGGCCCCCAGGCTCTCACCCACCCGAAGGTCGAGGGCGCCGCGCGCCGCGACAAGGGAGATCCCCTCGTCGCGCAGGCAGAAGTCCCGGGCGAGCTCTTCTTCGACCACCTTTGGCTTGAATGTGAGCCGCGACTTGTCGAGGTACAGGATCCGCACCAGGTCCTCGCCGTGGTCGGCGACAACGGCCTCCAAGGGCGCCGCGTCGCCGGGCAGGCGGAGGACCGTGAACGGGAAGACCTCGTCGGGTCCCTGCGCCAAGAGGACCTGCCGGGTGACGTCGGCGAGGTGCTCGCGCAGCACCGCCACTGGGCTGGTGTGCTGGTCGGGCCGCAGCCACGAGACGAAGCGGGCGCAGTCGAGGGGCTGGTCCGGCGCCGACATCCACGCCTCCCACAGCCCACCGCCGGCAGTGTGGGCCACGAGGAACACGTCGGCGCACACCGGTCCGGTCCCCTCGGCATCTTCGGGGAGCCCGATCCGACCGAGCGGCCAGCGGGTGATCCGGTGGCTCTCGAGGTACTCATGCCCGAGCAGCGCGGCCTGGACATCGTGCAGCTGGTCCAGGCGAGCCCGCGACGCGCCCTGCGGTAACGGGTCGATCCCGTCGATGGAGCCCGCAAAGCCGGCGAAGTCTCGGGGTGCCGGGACCGGGAACAGCACGACGAACATCACCTGGAACGAGGAGCCGGCGGTCGACCCCGTGTGCCCGCTGCCCGCTCGAGGGGTCACGGGACGCCCAGGCGACCGAGGATCCGCCCGGTGACGGCGTTGCGGTCCGCCTCGCCGTCGACTCGCACGAGGAGCCCGCGTCGCTCGTAGCGCTCGATCACCGGCGCCAAGTCATTCTCAAAGAGGTCGAGCCGATGGTCGATCGTCCCCGCCGTGTCGTCGCCTCGCCTTTCGAAGGCCGCCCGGGCCAGCAGGCGCCGCCGGCACTCCTCGGCCGGCACGTCGATCAGCACCGCGGCCTGCGGTCCGACGGCGTCGGGGAATCGCTCGGCGAGCGCCGTGTCTTGGGCCAGGTAACGAGGGAAGCCGTCGAGGACGTAGCCCCCGGCGGCGGCCGCAGCTTCGAGGTGCTGGGCGACGACCGCTACGACGAGCTCGTCGGCGACGAGGTCGCCGCGCTCGAGCACTGGGGCGATCAGCTGTCCGAGGGAAGACCCCGAGGCGGCCTCGTCCCGCAGCAGCGCCCCGGTGGAGAGGTGGGCGACGCCGAGTGGCCGGGCGAGCAGCGCGGCTTGCGTGGTCTTGCCGGCCCCCGGGCGGGCGAGGAGCACGAGCCGGCGCACTGGGACGGCACCGTGCATCATCGGCTCACGGACCAGAGGCCAGCTGGCGCCCGAGCGACGTGCTCACGCAGGAGGTGCCGGCGCTCCCGGCCCCGCGTCGATGTCCGCCACTCGGGCCTTTCCGCGCGTCGGCATGGCCGACCCGAGCCCGGGGATGTCACGCCCGGGGAGGAGGAAGTGCCAGTAGAACCACTGGAATTCCACCTTGGCCAGGTGGCTGAGGCGCGAGTCCTTCAGGAGCGGGAGCCCGACGGCGGTCGGGAAGTGTCCGGGCAGGGGCTGGGTGGTGTAGTTGGAGTCGAGCAGCATCGCCTTGTGGAAGCCGGTCTCGATGAAGCCGGTGCCATGCCCGTCGTAGTAGGCGTCGGGGGGCTGGCCGGCGAGGAACCGGCGGATGTTGTGGGCGACGATCTCACCCTCGAAATGGGCCACCGACCCGGTCTTGGAGGTGGGGAGGTCGGCGGCATCCCCGATGGCGAAGACGTTGGAATGCGCGGGCGACTGCAGGGTCTTCGTGTCCACCTCGACGAAGTCCCGGTCGTTGCCGAGCCCTGGGGATCGGCCGACGTAGGCGGCACCCCGGAACGAGGGGACGACCACCGCCAGGTCGAAGCGGACCTCACGCCCGTCGGCGTCGGCGATCCGCCCGTTCGCCCCGTCGACCTCTGAGATGTGGAAGCCGGTCTCCTGGCCGACCCGCTTGTCGGCGAAGAGCTGCTCGACGCTCGAGTCGGCGATGGGCGCCGCGAAGAGGTTGGGCAGGGGGCTCAGGAAGGTGATCTCGATCCGGTCGCGCAGGTGGCGTTGGGTGAAGTACCAGTCGGCCAAGAGACAGAACTCGAGGGGTGCGACGGGGCACTTGATCGGCATGTCGATGACGCCTGCGACCAGGCGCCCCTCGTCGAAGCGCTCGAGGGCTGCAGACAGGGCGGCGGCGCCTTCCAGGTCGTAGAAGGTGTGCACGCTGTCCATCCATCCCGGCCCGGTGAGCCCGGGGGTGGCCTCGGGGGCGAGGCGCGCCCCGGTGGCGACCACCAAGACGTCGTAGTCGAGTACGGCGCCACCGGCCAGGTGGACCTGGTTGGCGGAGACGTCGACGTGCTCGATCTCGGTCTCGTGGAAGTCGACCCCGGCCCGCAGCTGGCGCCTGCGGGACCGGACGATGTCCTTGGGCCGGCTGATGCCGAAGGCGACGGGAACCTGGCCGGGCTGGTAGATGTGGCGGTCGTCCCTGTCGACGACGGCGATGGCCGCCTCACGCCGCCCGTAGGCACGGCGCAAGCGGTTGGCGAGCAGCGTCCCCCCGGTCCCTCCGCCCAAGATCACGACCCGGCTGGCCATCGCCATACCTCCTGCTGCGCACACTGGCCCGCGTGGTGGCACGGTCCGCGGAGAGTCTCTGCCTCCCACGACGCGCCAGCCCAGGGCCGATGGTCCCTTGTGCCGGGGCCGATGCGCGCGTACCGTCGGGTCGGGTCCACGGGAGGTGCACGCCGGAAGGAGGCCCGATGGACGCAGGTGAGCGCTACGACCTAGTGGTCCTCGGCGCCGGGCCGGGCGGCGGGGCGGCGGCCCGGCGAGCCCTGGCGCTCGGTGCCAGCGTGGCGGTGGTCGAGCCCGACAAGATCGGCGGCACCTGACTCCACTACGGGTGAATCCCCAAGCAGACCCTGGTCAGGGTCACTGAGATCCTCACGCTGATCCGGCGATCCTCCGAGTTCGGGATCACCGTCGGCGAGCCGCAGGTCGACTGGGCCGTCGCCGTGGACCGGGCCCAGGCGATCGTGGCCGGCTGTGGCGACCCCAAGCCCGAGGAGCTGGTCGACGGCGGGGCGGTCCTCGTCGCCGGTGCCGGCCGCTTCGTCGACCCGCACACGGTCGCCGTCGGCGACCGGCTCCTCCAGGGCGGGTCGATCGTGGTGGCGACCGGGGCGAGGCTCCCCCGGCTGCCGGTCGACGGCATCGAGCTGGCCGACGGGCACGTCGAGCTGCTCGAGGCTCGCCAGCTCCCACGGCGCCTGGTCGTCATCGGCGGCGGGGTGATCGGCATGGAGTTCGCCTTCATGATGGCCCGTGTCGGCGTCGAGGTCTCGGTCATCGAGTTGCTGGATCACGTGCTCGGACGGGTCGACCAAGACGTTCAGTTCGAGGTGGCGGCCATGGCCGCGCGGCTCGGGATCACCCTCCACCTCTCCACCCGGCTCGAGCGCCTCGCCCGCCAGGGCGGAGTGATCGCCCTCCAGGCGACGGCGCCCGGCGGACCGTTGCAGGTCGAGGCCGACCGGGTGCTCTTGGCGGCCGGCATGGTGCCGTTGGTCGACGACCTCGCCCTCGAGGCCGCTGGGGTCGCCTACGACCGCCGCGGTATCCCCACCGACCCCATGCTCCGCACCAACCTGGACCACATCTACGCCATCGGGGACGTGCGCGCCGGCGCCTACCAGCTCTCGCCGGTGGCCACCAAGCAAGGGACCATGGCCGCAGGCAACGCCCTGCGGGGCGAGCAGGCCGCCTTCGACGACCGGGTGGTCCCCTACCTCGTCGGCCTCACTCCACCCGTCGCGGGCGTGGGGCTGACCGAGGAGCAGGCGCGCGACCAGGGCCTCGCGATCGAGGTGCGCCGCCAGGACTACCGGGACGTCTGCCCGGTGGGCAACGTCATCGGCGAGCCGGAGGGCTTCGTGAAGGTCCTCGCCGAGTCCGGCGGTGGCCGGATCCTCGGCGCCCACGCCGTCGGAGCGGGCTCGCCCGAGCTCATCCAGGCGGTCGCCTTCGCCATGACCGGCGGACTCACCCTGGCCCAGGCTGCCGGCACGCTGTCGGTGTTTCCAGGGCTCTCCCAGGCGCTCCAGCATGCGCTGATGCCGAGGCCCGTCCACGACCCGCCCTACGTGCCCCGGCGGTCGGGGCGCTGAGGGGCCGAGGGCTGGCCGGGCAAGGCAGCCGCCCGACCCCCGCCCGCTCCCGCTCCTGCTCCCGCTGTCGGCGCCCTACTGGCGGACGACCGCCACCGGGCAGGTCGCGTGGCGGGATACGGCCTCGCTCACCGAGCCGAGGAGCAGAAAGCCGGCGAACCCGCCGAGGCCCCGGGCTCCCACCACGAGCAGCGACGGCTCGAGCCGCTCGGCTGCGTCGAGGAGCACCTTCGCCGGCTTGTCCGGCTCGATCTCCAGGTCGTGCTCGACGGCCGCCGCCTCCGATCCGGGTCCTCGGCGAGCATGCGTTCGATCGCAGCCGCCGCCAGCACCGGTTGCGGAGCGCGAGATGGTCTGGGGGTCGACGCCCTCGTGCAGCGTCCCTGAAGGAGCCACCGCGCCGGTGATGCCGACCTTTGCGGCGACGGCCCGTGCGGTGTCCTCGCCGTCCCCGGTCACGAGCAGCACCTTCATGCCGCTCGCATGGAGGCGGCGGATCAGCTCGGCGGACTCCGGGCGCGGTGGGTCGGCCAGGGCGACCAGGCCGGCGAGCTCGAGGCTCGAGGCCTCGCCGGCAGCCACGGCGAGCACCCGGGAGCCCCCTGCCGACAGGCGTTCGACGCCGGTTGCGTTGCCCGGGTCCGCTGCGCCGACGAGGTCGGCCACGATCGAAGGGGCACCCTTCACCACCTGCAGGACCTTGCCGTCCACGCGCACTGAGGCCTCGGAGCGCTTGGTCGACGGGTCGAAGGGCGCGAAGTCCTCCCTCGCCGAGGCGTCGGGAAGGCCGCGGGCTCGGGCGGCGGCGAGGATGGCGAGGTCGATGGGGTCCTGGGTGGCCTCGTCGGAGGCCAAGGCGGCGAGGCGCAACAGCTCGTCGGGGCTCCTCGCGCCCTGCGGTTCGAGGGCTTCGACGCTCAGGCGGTTCTCCGTGACGGTGCCGGCCTTGTCGAGGCACACGACGTCCATGGTGGCGGCGTCCTCGATGGCGGAGAGCCGGGCGACCAGGATCCCATTCTGGGCCAGTCCCTGGGCGCCCAGGGTGGCCGACATCGTGAACATGGCCGGCAGGGCGACGGGGACCGACGCCACCAGGAGCATGAGGCCGAAGGGGAGCATGTCGAGGAACGACCTGCCTTCGACGCCCCAGTAGACGAACACAGCGGCGGCCAGCGCGACGACCACGGCTGCGAGGTACTTGGCGATGCGCACGATCAGGATCTCGAGGCGCCGGGGCGCCTCGGCCATCCGGACCAGCTCGGCCGTCTTGCCGAAATAGGCGCGCGTCCCCGTCGCGTCGACCACACCGCTCGCCTCGCTCCACGTGACGAGGGAACCGGAATAGGCGGTGGCCCCCGGTTCCTTGTCGATCAGGGCCGACTCGCCGGTGAGCTGGGACTGGTCGACCTCGATCCTGCCGTCTGCCAGCTCCACGTCGGCCGGGACGATGTCCCCCACCCGCAGGTGGACCACGTCGCCGGGCACGAGCCCGGCGGCAGGGAGCTCCTGCCATCTGGCGTCCCGGCGGACCCGCGCGGTCACGTTGAGGCGCTGGCGCAGCAGGACGAGGGCCCGTTGCGCCTTGTTCTGCTGGAAGAACGAGAGCCCGGCGTTGAACACGAGCAGCGCCGCGATCACGACGGCTTCCACCCAGTTCCCCAGGTACAGCTCGATGCCGACGGCCGCCTCGAGCATCCAGGGGACCAAGCCCCAGAAGCCGCGGGCCAGGGCCAGCAAACGGTTCGGACGTGCCTCGGCGACGGCATTGGGACCGGACGCCGTCAGGCGCTCGGCTGCCTCGGCGCTGCTCAGCCCGGCGAGGTGACCGGCACCGCCGGCCTCGGCGACGCCGCCTCCCTCGTCTTCGGCAGGCGCGTCAGCCGATCTGAGCGCTGCATGAAGGAGCCGTCAAGACCCGGTGAGCCCCCGCCCTACCAGCTCGGAAGACGCCAGGCGGAGATCGACGAGGGACGCCGCCGGATGATCGGCGCCGCCAGGGCCCTTCTCGCCGAGACCACCAGCTACACCGCGTTCACCCTCGACGTGGTGGCCAAGCGGGCCGATGTCGCCCGTGCCACCGTCTACTACCAGTTCGGCTCCAAGTCCGGCCTGCTCGAGGCGCTTTGCGACGACCTGGCCGCCTCGGGCCAGATGGGCGACCTCGCCCAGGTCTTCACCACCCCTGACCCGCTCGACGCGCTCCACGGTTTTGTCGCCGCCTTCGCCCGGTTCTGGGCAGCCGACCGGACCGTCATGCGCCGCCTGCGCGCTCTCGCCCACCTCGACCCCGACGTCGGCGCAGTCATCGCCGCACGCGACGACCGGAACCGCCAAGGGCTCCGGGCCCTCCTCGCACGCCTCGCCGAGCACCCCGGAGCTCTCACCCCGAGCCGAGATCCCGAGGCGCTCGTCAACGTGCTGCACACCCTCACCAGCTTCGAGACCTTCGACTCGCTCGCCGGGCCGGACCGCACCCCTACCGACGTCGTGCCCGTCGTCGTCGCCCTCGTCGACGCGGTGCTCGAACCGTAGGGGACGGCACTGGGGCGCTCACCTCCACCCTCGATGCCAAACCCCGAAGGTCGAGGTTGACCGCGTTGCTCGGCAGTGTCGCGACTGGGTCGTGGGCAGGGGATGTCAGCCGGCGTTCACAGGCTGGTCCGAAGCGCGCTGGCGACCGGGCTGGTCGTCGTGCCGTTCTCCTTGGGCAGCCTGATCCGCCACGATCAGCAACAAGTTGTCGGCCAGGATGGGCCGGATGGTGCTGGTAGCCGGCTGCACCATGGTCGCCGTCCCCTCACGCTCGCTGCACTGGTCGTCCGCTTCACCGCTCCGTTCCCGAGCAACTGGGATCTCGTCGGCCCTCTGCTGCTCGCCGGGCTCGGCAGCGGGATGGTGGTCGCTCCGAACCAGGCCTTCGTGCTCGAGCGGGTGCCCGAGACAGAAGCGGGCACCGCCGGCGCCATCCTCGGCACGGCACAGCGTGTGGGAAGCGCCATCGGCATCGCGGTCATCGGCAGCGTGCTGTTCGCCAACCTGCACGTCCAGCCGGGACCGAACGCCGAGGCAGTGGCATTCAGCCACAGCTCTCAGCTCGCTCTCTTGGCAAACGTCGCGTCCGTCGTCGTCGCCCTGCTCCTCGTGGTCGCCCTTCCGCGGCAGATCCCGTCACGGCGGTGAGGCCACGGTGACCGACCGCGTCTCGGGCACCTACCTGGTTGGGAGTCGGGTCGTCGAGCAGCTCGGGAGTCCCCATCGGCTCGGGCCGCCTGCCGTCGAGCGCCGCGAGCGCGTCCCTGACCGGGCGCGCTCTCCTCAGGTGTCCAACGTGAAATGACCCGCAGGCGTCATGGTCGCACCACGCGTCGCACTGGGACGTGTCAGCCGTCATCCGGATCCGACAAGCTGGTGCAGCTTCTCGCCGTCCGACTCACGGTGTGGCACCTGGACGCAGAGCGTGAGTGCCGGTTCGGCCGCGATGGTGAGCTCGGTGACGTCGAGGCGGATGATGCCGGCCGGAGGACGGCGAATGGCGATCTGGCCGGTGAGTGCCCTCTCGACGCGGTTGTCGGCCCACCACGTGGTGAACTGCTCGCTCTCGATCCTCAACGCCTCGACGAGCTCGGCGAAGCGCGGGTCCACGGGGTGCACGGCGGCGGCAGCGCGGAACTGATTGAGGAGGTGGCGGCCGCGCTCTTCCCATCCGACGCCCATGCTCGCTGCGGTGCCCTCGGCGAAGTAGAGCCACATGAGGTTGCACCTGCCGACAGGGAGAATGTCCGGCTGCCAGATCGTGGCGAAGGGGCCGTTCCACGCGGCGAAGTCGAAGTGCAGGTCGATCAGACAGGCGGGCGCGGGCTCCAAGGTCTCGAGGAGCCGGGTGAGTTGGGGGCGGATGCCGGTGGTCATCGGATCGATCTCGGGGACGGCGAGGGCTGCGAGGCGCCGGAGGTGGCGGTGGGACTCGGGGTCGAGGCCAAGAACCCGGGCGATGGCGTCGATCACGTCGAGGCTCGGGTCAGCCGGGCGGCCCTGCTCCAGCCACGTATACCACCCGACGCTCACCCCGGCGGCGACGGCCACCTCCTCGCGGCGTAGCCCCGGGGTGTTGCGCCGGCCGGGCAAGGGGTCGATGCCGGCATCCTCGGGGCGGACGTCTCTGCGGCGCGCACGGAGGAAGGCGGCGAGCTCGGCCCGCCGGGCTGCTGAAGGGTCGGACACCGGGGTCCGCATGGGAGAAAGGCTATCGCTTACCTGGTAGTGCGACTACTACGAGTCACACCAGCAGGCGCAGCGTCGACATCGAGGCTTAGCGTCGATCGTGGGCCGGTGTCTCCGTGTCGCCGAGGTCCTCCCCGGCGACAGGTTCTCGGGGCGTCCCCGCACGAAGCGGTGGGGCCGGCGTC
>JAJZJY010000130.1 GCA_021809885.1 Actinomycetes bacterium | reverse complement strand
CCGGGCACTGCGTAGTATCGATCCTTCGCATGCCCCTGTAGCTCAGAGGATAGAGCAACGGTTTCCTAAACCGTGTGTCGCACGTTCGAGTCGTGCCAGGGGCGCCTATCGCGCCAGGGCGCGAACCTTCGGGTCTGCGCCACCTGGCGCCTTCGTAGCCGATCGGTGCCCAGATCGCCTCGTGGGCCGCAGTAAGCGGCAAGCCTGATGGCGAGGGCCAGGTCAGTTCTGTCGGTCCACCAGTCCGCCAGTGTGGTCCAGCGCCGTGTCCAGACGGCCTGACGTCCGGGCGGGCGATCGCCCTGGCAAGCGCCTCGACCCGCTTGACTGAAAGAAACCGCATCTCCTCCTGCCTCCGCGGCGAAGGGCGCCGGAGCGAAGTGCACGGATTGGCGGGGATCGCCTCGCTGTCGACGGCAAGAGCAAGGACCTGTCCAAGAACGGCGACGATGTGGCGGACGGTCGTAGTTGAAAGCCCGGTCGCCGCTGTCTCTGTAGCCCAAGAGCGAACGTCATCACGCCTAACATCGCCGATGGCAATGTCTCCCCAGCGGGGCAAGATATGACGACCGAGCAGCCAGGCATGCCACGCCTCTGTCGGAAAAGTCTGCTCGGCGTAGATCACCGAGCTGGCGGGTAGAGTCGAGGACGGGATATTTCAAGTTGAAGTGCTCATGTGACGAGAAGCACTACAAGACGGTCCATCTCTCGCCCTCGGATCCCAACTACGTGAAGAACCTGAGGGCGTGGTTCAAGAGACAGGGGTGCTGGAAGTGACGTTGACCTGGACGGGGACCTTCTCGGGCAAAGTCCACATCGCCGAGCAGCCTTCCGCTTCGGATCGGACCCTCACCCCGGAGGATCTGGAGTCCATGCTCGACAGCATGATGGACTCGCTAATGGTGATGCCCGGTGTCGAGAACGTCTCGGCGGGCGCAGCCTTGGCGTCGGGGACGATCGAAGTTACGTTCTCGATGAACGCGTCGTCCCTCGGCGAAGCACAGTCACTCATCCTCAACGCCTTCACGGTTGCCAACACGGTGGCGTCGACGACACTGGCCGCACGGATCGGGATTGCACCCGAAGAACTGACCGACGGCTGGCAGTCCAGTCGTGTGGAGCCTGCCGCGCTCGTCCCAGCCTGACCCGACGTTCCCCCCGCAGCACGGCCGTCTCCCAGTCTGCTGGTCCGGTCTGGCCGGGCACGGATGCAGAAGCGACGTCCTCACCGCCCCCGTCCCGGCGCGGGCTCGTGGACCGGCATGAGCGCCAGGTGCTCTCCGAGGTGCCAGGCACGTACGACATCGGCGCCTATCGCGTCGTGCTCAACGACACCTTCTTCCATGTGGCGGGCGACTGCTATGAGCGGGGTGCCCCAGGTCGTCGAGCCGGCTTCGATCAGCTCCTTGGCGGAACTGAGAGCGATGTCGAGCAGACGCGCGAGTGCGTCGTCGGACTCGGCGACGAAGACGACCACAAGGCCAGGAGGACCGCCTACAAGAGCCGTTGCGTGCTCGACGCCGACGATTCCCTGCTTCAAGGCAACCACCCATGGCTTGCCGAGGCGCTGGAGGGCTCTCACGGTAGTCACGGTGAGCCGCAGGCGGGACCGAGCGGCTGCGACGTGGGAGCAATAGCGGGTCTCGCCGCCGCGCCATTCGCCAGCAACTTCCCCGACCGTTGCTGTTGCTCTGCTCATGTAGAGCCCGCCGTGACTAGGGCTACGGACGTCTCCCGACGACTCTGTTCGGTAGCGAACCATGTGCGTTCGGCCCTCTTGGCAGTCGAAGAGCTTCTCTCTCACTACTGCAAAGCCTCGAGTGACCCAGTTCGCGTACGACTGCTTCATGTCCCTCGCGACCACCTCGGTCCCGGCCTCCGCAATGCCGAGCCTCACGACACGTCGCTCTCCATTCCGTCGTGCGGCTCAAGAAACCCACCGAGTGCGCCGATAATCAACGCCGATGGAAGAGCGGGATAAAGCCCCTCAGAGACTCCCGAACAGATCGAGGCTCGACCGTGGCGGGATGGGGGTTGTCGGCGGCGTGTCCCGATCGGGCAACCGTGGCCGTTACGCCACGCCCGTGTCAATGAGCACCGGGGCGCCCAGTTCACCCGGCTTTGTTGTTGCAAGACGGGCTCGAGGGCTGCTCTCCCGCCCAAGCGGTGTCGCAGTCATCTTTTGGACTAGTGGAGCCGTTGCTGTCTTCACCGCTCTTCTTGTAGGCCACTGGCCCCGTCGCTCGGTGATCACCCTCGCCGTCGTCGCTGGTACATGTGTCCTCGTCGCGGGCATCCGCGTCGTTGCCGGCAGGCGACTTGCGTCTTGGACACTGCACGTAGACGTCGGTGCCGCCACGGCATGCATAAGCGTGCTCGCTGTCGTCGGCGTGGCCGGTGACGTCCCATTCGCCGACCTATACGTCTGGGTCGTGTTGTTCGCCGCGCTGTACTTCCGCCCCCTTGGTGCACTGGCGCATGTAGCTGCTGCCGGGACCGCGTACGCGCTGGTACTTGCCTTCGGCCCAGGGATCGCCGCTCCCGTGCAGGCGTGGTTCGGCGTCTTCGGCACCGCCGGGGTAGCGGGTGCGATCGTTCTCGGCCTCGTGAGCGTGCTGCGCTCGGCTGCTGCGGACGACCCGCTCACCGGGTGTGCCAACCGGCGCTCTTGGGACGAGCGCCTCGAGGAGGAGCTGGAGCGTTCCCGGCGAACCGGTCAGCCGCTCTCGATAGCGATGATCGATCTTGACGCCTTCAAGACCGTGAACGACCGGGGAGGACACCGCGCCGGCGACCTCCTGCTCCAAGATGTCGCTCAGCGCTGGCGAGGCACGGTCCGGGACGGCGGAGACTTCCTTGCTCGCCTCGGCGGCGACGAGTTCGCCATCCTCGCGCCGGGATCGGACGAGACCGGCATCCGACGGCTCGGGAAGCGCCTCGCCGAGGCGCTTCCCGCCGGCATCTCTGCCTCGATCGGCGTCGCCACCTGGGACAGGACCGAGAGCGCCGGAGCGCTTTTGCGCCGGGCCGACCAGGCCATGTACAAGACGAAGCAGCGCCGCCCCTACGAGGGCTTCCATTCCGCGTGAGCGACGCGATCAGACCGTCCGGGGCGGAGGTCGTGGGCTTGCGGAGCCGCGGGATGGAGCTGAAGGGTGCCGCGACGTTCGGCTCCGCGCGCGAGTGGCACGGGGCGCCCGATGTAGAACCCCTTCGACCGGTCCGCTCCCACCCAGCAGCAGCCCAAGAAGAGCGCGCCCGTAGCTCGCTCAGGCGGTCACTTGCCACGCTTGTTCGCCGCAGGCTCTGTCTTCAGCGCCGGAGCTTTACCGGTCTTCTTTGGCTGTGCGGCAAGCGTGGCAGCCTTCTGGGCGGTTTGCGGCAGCGTTGAGACGATTGCCACGTCCCAAATGGTGCCACAGCGAATAGGTGTCTGGCGAACGCGGTCCTTGGCCGCAACCGAATGACGCCCTGTCGCGCGGTTCGGTCGCTGCGCTGGTAGTCCAAGTCCCAAGGGAAAATGAGCGCCGCGCGCCGGGTTGCCGAGCCTCAGGACCCTCCCGAGGGCGCACAGAGACGCTCTGCCAGTTCGGCTGCGCCCCGCTCAGGGTGCGCGCGATTGCTCGCGTTCTCGGCCAGCACCTTGGCACCTTTGGCCACGAGCGCCTGGCGCAGCGTTGCGAGCGTGGCGCGGGGTTCGAAGCCGTAGGTACAGAACACGGCGGCTGGTGTTCCTCCGAGGGTCGGCAGCCGCTCTATCGCCTGCAGCGCGCCCTTGGCCGGCCCGACGTTGAAGAAGACGAAGCCCTCCACCCAGGAGCCGATCGCTACCGCATCGCTCTGCTCGACATCCTCCGCGGTGGTGTCCTGCAAGGTCTTGACCAAGGCTTTCGAACCGCGCGCCGTGACAGCATCGGCCACCGCCTCGGCCGCACGCCGGGTCCGGCCTCCCCGGCTCTCGTAGGCAACGAGTACCTGCATGTCGCACCTCCTATGTCCGCGGATTGGTGTCGCCCGACGGCTCACGACCGACCGCACTCATCCAACCTTGCCATGATCCCAGCGGCGACGCTGGAATATCGCGGGCAAGGCTCGCCAAGGCGAACTGCGACAGCGAGCGGACGGTTGGTAGCTGTTGGCCAGCCATTGATGCCGACCCAGCCCGGTGGGAGGTACAAGCTCCCTGTGCCTCGCTTCGAAGGCCACCAATCGGCTGGGACTCTAAGCCTCGAGGGGCCCTCGCCTCCCTCCACATAGACCGGAAGGGTGACGTGTCGCCGTGTCACCACTGGGCAAGGCCAGCCGAGATCTGGACCGCCCAGCACCGCGAAGGTCGTCTTCCCCCGCGATCAAAGCTCCGGACACCCTCTCGCCGGGGCCGTTTGAGAAACGACAGGACAGCTCGTCAGCCTGGCTGACAGCCGTAAAGCAGCCGGCGGGTCGGAGTCAAGCCCGGCCCCGCAGGCCGCCCCTGGGCCGGAGCCCAGTGGAATGACTTGAGGTCGTCATGGAGCCGGCTGCTACTCCCAGAGGCGCACCCCCTCGTAGCCGCGCGCTCTGGTTTCCGCCAGAGCCGTTCTCTCGGCCGTGAACCGCGAGCCTGTCCTTCCGGCCCGGCGCTGGGTATAATCAGAGGTACTCGTGGAGGACAAGTTGTGGCCTCAACTGAAGAATCGCTATTGGGCGCTCGACTCGACGAACATCATCTGCCGGAGACAAACGGGCGGATGGCGGTCTGCCGGCGCTGTGGTATCCGGACAGACGGCCCCGACGGGCGTAGGCACCTTCCGCAAAAAGCACAACTTGCTCGCTCCAACGAATGGCTGGTCGCTCAGTCGCGAAAGGTGCAGATTCGGAGCCTGCATCAGGCAGGCGACCGGTAGTTGGGGTACCGGTAGTACCGGTGCATCTGTTCGGGCGCCTCCCACGGTCTGGGCGCCTCCCACGGTCTCACCGCTGTCGGGGTGATCGCAAAACGGGCCGTGCAAACCGCCACGGCTTCACATTCGGGTCGGCCCGTTCCCACCACCCTGGTAGTGGCGTAGCGCTCCCCGCTCGGCGGCACGCGGACCGGTCGACCCGGGAGTGGTGCATAAGGAGATTAGGGACTCGACGATGGTTATCCTGCCTGGGGACGACGGTGATGGTGGGGGTCCGGTCGCTTGACTACGGCTCAGCACTACCCTTCGGCGGGTGGAACTTCGCTTCTCCGATCATGCTCGCCGGCGCATGCGCCAACGGGCGATCGATGCAGCCGAAGTTGCTGAGGTGCTGACCAATCCCGATGTTCGGCGGCCTTCAGAGGATGCGCCCCTGCGGATAGTGGTCATCGGCACCACGCCGGCGGGAAGAGAACTGTTCGTGGTGGTCGTCAGTGATAGTGATCCGCTGCTCGTGGTGACGGTCGCCGAGCGCCGTCCGGCGCCCCGCCGGTAGCCTTGTAGCGTGCTTGTCACCTACGACCCCGAGGCTGATGCGACGTATGTGTCCCTAACAGACACGCCAGTGGCAAAGACCCGCCAGTTCGGCGACTCGGTGTCAGTCGACCTGGATCAGGCAGGGAGTCCGGTCGGCGTCGAGCTGCTGATGGCTCCTGCATCGGTCACGAGCGGTGTGCTCGCCCCGCTCTTAGCGGAGTATCCCAGGCTCTCCGGCGTGGGCGAGGTTCTCCACAGGCTGAGCGCCCCGGCGCCAGCGTAGAACCGGACGCGCTGCCGGCCAGCTTGCGTGGATCTCTCTAGGCACGGTCGCGAGAGGTTCCCACGGACATTCAGGCGGCGGTCGCCGCGAGAATAGATACGGGCTCGGACGGCCCACTGCCTGCGAGTGCCCGGCGGGCGGTGGCGAGCACCTCTCCGTGGGAGGCGTAGTCGAGATCCAAGCAGCGTTGGACCGACCACAGCCCCGTGGCCGCGTCCTTTGTGCCGAGCTTCGCGAGTGCGGCGGTCACCCGGCCACAGTCGCCGTCGTCGAGCCAGTCGGCCGTCTTGGCCAGAGGTGCGCGGGTCGAAGACGCTGCCAGGTGGGTTCAGCCCAGCACCGGACAGCTGACCTGCTCGGCGGCGCACGGGCCGCCGGCGCCGGCCACGGGGGAGTTCGCCGAGTTGACGGTGCCCCCGCACACGACTGAGCTTGTCACGCGCCAGCGCCCGTCGGTGACCTGCAGCAGTCCGGGTGGCGGGTCATAGCCAAGACGCGAATCGTAGGTGACGACCTGGTTGTAGCCGGTCTGGTACGAACCATCACAGGACCAGTTGAAGTCCGCGAACCTTCGAGGCCGGGGCTACTGCACCTCGGCGGAGCCAGCCGATCGGGGACCGCTGTGAACCGAGGGTCACGTCCCGTCCCAGCTTCGCGCCACTCCGCCTGATCCCGGGAATTCTCCTTGACTTGGATGGAACCGAAGCTTAGAGTGCCATTAGCACCTTAGTATGTTCTCTGAATAAAGTAGACCACGGGGAAGGATCGGGGCAGCGATGGAGGCCAGGCACGGCCTGTGGAAGAGCGGCGCCGTCGTGCTCGTGGCAGGGATGCTGGCCTTTGCTGCGAATGTCTCGGCCAGATCGGGTTCGAGCTCCGCTGTGGCGGCCCGATCGCCGAAGATGGTGCTCACCTCCAGCACCGACACGCTGCCTTCGACCACCTCGGCCGCGAGCCTCTACCTCTCGAACTGGCAGAACATGCAGGCGATCTGAATGGCTCCCAAGCTGAACCAGGACCAGACGGCCACCTACGGGCCGCGGATCGCCGAGCTCCACTACTCGGGCAACTGGAGCGTCAATCAGATCGTCGACTACTCGGGTTTCTTCATCGATCAGACCGACTGTGTGAAGTACGACTCGCCGCAGAACTTCACCTCGACCGCCTACCTCGACCAGAGCGGGGTGCTGCACGGCACCTACAACGGCGTCGCGACCCCGATCCAGATGAGCCGAGACTTCGTCATGGTCCCGAACGAGCCGTTCCTCGTCGTGCGCTGCACGCTGACGAACCCGTCGACTACCACCTCGTACAACTGGAACGTCCTCGACCAAGTGCACCTGAACAACACCCAGCAGTCCAGCGGCACCAACGTCGCCGGCAGCTACGACTCGACGCGCAACGCGATGTTCGCCGACATGACTGCGTCAGGGCAGTACGTGGTCTTCCTCGGCGCCGTGCAGCCAGCGTCTTCCTACCAGGTCGGCAACGACGGCGACTGCACTGCAACCGAGACCACCGCGAGTGCCTGGTGCCAGTTCGACGCCAACGGCACGCTTGCCGACAACTCCTCGCTGTCGACTCCGAACATGGACCTCGGCTTCCAGAACGCGGTCGCTATCGCACCCGGCTCCACCCAGACGCTCTACTACTACCTCGGCATCGGCGCGACGATGGCAGCCGCCCAGTCGGCTTCGGACACCGCAAGGGCCCAGAGTGGCGCCTACTGGTTCAACACGACGGCGACCGACTACTCCAACTGGCTGAACAGCGGGAAGACCATCTCGACCACCGACTCCGGTGTCAACACGGCGTACCTGCGCAACCTCGTCGTGATCAAGAACGCCCAGAACCCCGGCAACGGGCTCTTCCCGGCCGCGACCAACCCCGGCTCCTACGGATACAAGGCATGGGTCCGCGACTCCTCGTTCGACGCGATGGCCCTCGACGCGGCCGGCCACTACGCCGAGGCCGAGCAGTACTGGGAGTGGATGGCAGCCAACCAGCTCTCGAACGGCACCTGGGAGACGACCTATGACTTATGGACGGGCGCCTACATATCCTTCGTCCAACCCGAGTACGACAGTCTCGGCGAGTTCCTCGTCGGCGTGTACCACCACTACGAGCTTACCGGTGATTCGAGCTTTCTCCAGTCTATCTGGCCCGCTGTCGAGAATGCCGCTAACTTCCTCATGAGCAACATCGCCACGAACGGCCTCGGACCTGCCGACGCAAGCATCTGGGAGCAGAACCAGGCGTACTGGACCTTCACGCAGGCAACAGATGTCGCCGGGCTGCGAGGGGCGGCACACCTGGCGCTCGACGAGGGCCAGCCGAGCCTCGCGGACAGCTGGAACGGCGCCGCGAGCACGGTCCTCTCGGCAGTCCAGCGCTCCTACAGCTGGAGCCCACCAGGAGAGTACAACGGCACGACCGGGCACTACGACCAGGGTGTGACCCCTACTGGCTCGCCCGACACGACGATCGACTCCTCCTCCGACGAGCTCATTGCTCTTGGCGACCTGAACGCGAGCTCTGCCCGGGCGGCAAAGCAGATATCGATCGTCGAGCAGGCTCTGACGCATGAGACCTGGGGCATCGCCAGGTACATGGGCGACACCTACTACTACACGAGCCCGTACAGTCCGGCCGGCAACGAAGCCGGTTCGGCAGAGCCGATGTGGCCCAACATGACGATGCTGGTCGCGCTCTACGAGGTCTACACGGGCCAGATGTCGAACGCTCTGTCCCGCCTGCAGTGGTACGCGAGCGTCTCCGGCGTTGGCTACATGCCCCCCGGCGAGGCGGTCTCGTGGCAGACGGACCAGCCGATCGTGAGCACGATGAGCGAGCCGTTCACCGCCGCTACCTTCGTCATGACGGCGCTGGCCTACACCGGGCAGTACGACCCTCGCGTCTACCCGACCGGCGCTAACGCGAGCGCGTATCCGACGATCGCCGCGACGACCAACCCGGCGACCGACTCGCCCAAGTGGCGGAGCATCCCCTTCTACGACGGCAACCCTGCCGGCAGTCTGTCGGGTTCTCAGATGACCGACATCAAGCGGGTGTACGCAAGCAATGACTCGAACAACATCTACCTAACGATCGACAATGCCTCTGGCTCGATGCCGACTTATAGGGCTCTCCTGACCGATCCGTGGGCGCGTTGAGCAGCTGAGACGCGAGCAACGCCGCCTCCTGTCTACGTTTTCGACCTGACGAAGGGTCCGAAGACGAGGCAAGG
>JAJZJY010000129.1 GCA_021809885.1 Actinomycetes bacterium | reverse complement strand
CCGGCCGCCCAGCCCCGCCCCGGCGAGGGCGACGCCCCCGAGGAGACCGACGCCCAGCGCGTCGCCCGCCAGCGCGGCATCGAGGCGGATCCGGACAAGGTCCTCAGGGTCGACGCCGGCCACATGGGCGTATGGGCGGCAACCCGGTACCTGCTCGCCATCCGGTCCAACCGGATCCTGATCGTCGCAAGCGCCTGCCTGTACTTCTACCTGGCGGGGTTGGAGACCTTCGGATCGGAGTTCGCCTCCCAGCAGTACGGGGTGCCCTCGGCGGTCGCCAACCTGCTCATCCTCCTCGTCGGTGTCGGGGCGGTGGCGGGTGTGCTCGTCGGCGGGGCCCTGAGCGATGGTTTGCTCCGCCGGCGGTTCCTCAACGCCCGGGTCGTTGTCGCCGGCGCCGGCGCTGTGATGACGACGCTGCTGTTCCTGCCGGCGACTCTGACCCGCAGCACGGTGACGGCGATCCCCTACCTGACGCTGGCGGCGTTCGGCCTGACCGTACAGGAGGCGCCCATCGACGCCGCCCGCCTCGACATCGTGCCGCCCCGGCTGTGGGGCAGGGCGGAGGGCCTCCGCACGCTGCTGCGGACATTGGCGCAGTCGCTGGCACCGGTGCTGTTCGGGGCGTTCTCGGGGCTGCTGGGCGGAGGGCGGGCCGGCCTGCAGTGGACCTTCGTCTTGATGCTGCTGCCGCTGATGGCGAATGGCGTCATCCTGCTGTACGCCACCAGGACCTACCCACGGGATGTGGCGACAGCGGCCGTAGCGAGGAGCTGATCAGATGTCGGCCCGGGCGGCCTCGGGCTCGGGTTGCTGGCCGCGCACGGGGAGGCGGTTGAAGACCTCCGGGGGCTCGACCCACGTGGGAGCCGGGGCTCCGGCCTCCGCCGCGGTGATGGCGCGCCACACCCGCTCAGGCGTGCAGGGCATGTCGATGTGGCGCACGCCCAGATGGGAGACGGCGTCGATGACAGCGTTGTGGACCGCCGGTGTCGAGCCGATCGTGCCGGACTCGCCGATGCCCTTGGCCCCGAGCGGGTTGAGGGGGGTGGGGGTCTCGGTGTTGGTCGCCTCCAGGTTCGGGATCTCGGCAGCGCTCGGCATGGCGTAGTCGGCGAGGTTGGCAGTGAGCGGGTTGCCGTCGGGGTCGTAGACGAACTGCTCCCAGAGCGCCTGGGACATGCCTTGGGCGATGCCACCGTGCTGCTGGCCGGCGACGATGAGCGGGTTGAGTATGCGGCCGCAGTCATCAACGGCGATGTGGCGCAGGGGGCGTACGTATCCGGTCTCGCGGTCCACCTCCACGACGGCGACGTGTGCCCCGAAGGGGAATGTCGGCCCGGCCTGGCCCTCGTCGACCGCCGTTGCCAGCGCTCCGCCCTCCTCGGCTGCCCTCGCTGCCAACTCGCGCCACCCGAGAGCACGGGCGGGGACCCCGGCTACGCCGAGGCGTCCGTCGTCGGTGACGACGATGTCGGCGACGTCCGCCTCGAGGGCTTCGGCTGCGAGCTCACGGGCCCGCCGCAGGACGCCGTCGGCGGCGGCCGCCACGGCTGTGCCTCCCAGCTGGAGGGAGCGGGATCCTCCGGTCCCCCCGCCCCGGGGGACCAGGGCAGTGTCGGACTGGATGAACCGCACCCGCTCGAGGGGGATGCCGAGGCGGTCGGCGACGATCATGGCGAAGGAGGTGGCGTGGCCCTGCCCGTGACCGGACGTCCCGACCCGGATGGTGGCGCCGCCGTCGGCTTCGACCTCCACGGCGCCGTACTCGGTGCCCCCTCCCCCGGTGACCTCGACGTAGACCCCGAGGCCGATGCCGAGCAGCCACCGCTCCCCCGCCGCGCGCCGGCGGGCCTGCTCGGCGCGCAGCTCGTCGTAGCCGGCTAGGCACACCGCCCGCTCGAGGGTGTGGGCGTAGTCGCCGCAGTCGTAGGTGGTGCCGGTGGGTGTGGTGAACGGGAACTGGTCCGCCCGCACGAGGTTGCGCCGCCGCAGCTCCACCGGGTCGATGCCCATCTCGGCGGCAGCGACGTCCATCACCCGCTCGAGGTACTCGGCTGCCTCGGGCCGGCCGGCACCCCGGAACGCGCCCATCGGCGTGGTGTTGGTGAGCGCCACGGCCACGTCGAAGCGCACCTTCGGGATCCGGTAGACCCCGCTGGCCATCATCCGGGTCGGACCGAGGCCCAGCGCGCCGCCGAAGCCGGCGTACGCCCCAGCGTCCGAGATCACCCGGCAAGACAGCCCCGTGATCCGCCCGTCGCCGTCGAAGCCCATCTCGACGTAGTCGACCTGCCCCCGACCGTGCGGGGTGGCGACGAGGTTCTCCGACCGGGTCTCCGCCCACGCGACCGGACGCCCGAGCCGGCGGGCTGCGGCGACGACGACGGCGTGCTCGGCGCCGAGGCCGGCCTTCGCCCCAAACGCCCCGCCCACGTGCGGCGCGATCACCCGGACCCGGTCCGGGTCGAGGCTCAACGCCTTGCACAGCTGGGCGTGGAAGCCATGGGGCATCTGGGTGGAGACCCAGATGGTCAGGTCGTCGCCGTCAGGGACGGCGGTGATGGCGTTGGGCTCCATCGGGACGACGGCGATGCGCTGGTTGCCGACGCGCACCCGGATCACCCGGGCCGCTCCCGCGAGGGGGTCGTCACCGCCGGGGTCGCGGGCGCCGGCCGCCAGGTTGCCTGGTATCTCGTCGAACTGGAGGGGTGCACCTTCGGCCAGCGCTGCTTCCGGGTCGGCGACGGCCGGCAGGGGGTCGTAGTCGACGACGACCGCTTCGGCGGCGTCCACGGCGTGAGCAGCAGTGTCGGCTACCACGGCGGCGACGGCGTCGCCGGCGAAGCGCACCTTGCCGCGCGCCAAGGGGGGCCGGCCGGCGTCGGGGTTGAGGACCATGAAGCCGTGCACGTCCGGGAGCGAGAGATCGGTGGCGGTGAAGGCGGCGGCCACACCCGGGAGCGAAGCCGCCTCCGACGTGTGGACGGAGAGGAGCCGGGCGTGGGCGAAGGGGGAACGGACGAACACCAGGTGGAGCAGTCCCGGCACCGCCACATCGGCGACGTAGGTGCCGCCCGCGGTGAGCAGCAGCGGATCCTCGAGGCGAGGCACGCGGTTGCCGAGCAGCGATCCTGGCATGCCGCAACGTACCGCCACCCGCCCGCCGAGCCGGCGGTGAGCCCACCGCCCCGGCCGGGTTCAGCTGACCCGGCCGTACCCCCAGATGGTGCCGTCGTAGCCGATGGACTGCGTCTGCACGACGGTGCCGCTCGAGTTGGCCGCCACAACCTGGCCGTTGCCGATGTACATGGCGACGTGGCCCGGCTGCGGACCGCTGTAGTTGTCGTAGAAGACGAGGTCGCCTGGTTGCAACTGGGCGGCGTCGATCCGGGTGGTGTCCTGGTACTGGCTCACCGTGTAGTGGGGCAGGGAGACGCCGGCCGCGGCCCACGCGTACATCACCAGGCCGGAGCAGTCGAACCCTGTCTGCGGCGACGCGCCGCCCCAGATGTAGGGCACGCCCACCTGCGAGAGGGCGGCCTTGACAGCTGTGGCGGCCGCTGCCGAAACGCCGGCGACGGCCGGCGGCGCGGACGCAGCCGGCGCGGAAGCAGCCGGCGTGGAAGAGTCGGAGTCGGACTCGGAAGCGGTGGAGTGGGTGGAGGGGGTGGACGCCGTGGAGGTGGCCGCGGCCGCGGGGGCGGGACCCCCCACCGTGAGCACCTGGTCGACGTAGATGAAGTTGGGGTCGCTGATCCCGTTGGAGGCGGCCAGCTGCCCAACTGTCGTGCCGAAGCGCGCGGCGATGGCGCCCAACGTGTCGCCGGCCCGCACGGCGTAGGTCCCCGCCGACGTCGTGGACGAGGCGGCCGCCGTGCCCGCTGACGGCACACCGGCCGGCGCCGATGCCGCCGCTGCCGGGACCTCGAGCACCTGCCCTGCGAAGATCAAGTTGACGTCGCCGATGCCGTTGGCGGCGGCCAGGGCTGCGACCGTGGTCCCGTAGCGGGAGGCGATCGCGAACAGGGTGTCCCCGGCCTGCACCGTGTAGGACGTGGTGATGGGGGCAGCGGTCGAAGCCGTGCTGGCGGAAGCGACTCCGGCACCGACGAGGCCGCCGACCGTGCTGACGCCGGCGGTGGCGACGACGCCGGCGGCGAGGAGACGCAGGGACTGCGCCCGGCCGGCCTGCTGGACCTCTGCGAGGCGGGCGAGCACCGGGTGGGCGCGCAGGCCCGCGGGTCCCCCGCCGGCGAGGCGGGCAACGGTCACGACCGGGGTGACGAGCCAGCCGAGCAGGTAGGCGAGCACGAAGCGGACCAGGTCGCCATCGCCGACGCGGACCTCCGTGACGACGCCGTCGGCATCACCGACCCGCTCGGCGTGCAGCTCCGCCTCCAACCGCTCCCAGTCGAAGGCGCTGCGGCCCCCGAAGGCCAGCGTCATCTCCCGCTCCGTGGCCATCGTCCGCAGGCGCAGGACAAGCACGGCGTAGCCGATCCCGGCGGCCCCGGCGGCGGCGGTGGCGGCCCAGACGGCGGCCGAGCCGGTCACGCCGCCGGCGGCGGCGAGCAGCGCGAAGACCACGACGAGCAGCGCAGCGCTGCGGCGCCGTCGGACAGCGACGCGGACGGTCGGGCCGGACAGCCCAGCGACCGCTGCAGGCGGGGCTCCGGGCTGTCGGGAGGCGGAGGGTACGGAGGGAGCGGGGGGCCGGGCGGTCAGCACCGGGGACCTCCGACCACCCGAACGGGGACGCGCGTCATCATCAGCCTGCTGCTCCTCCCTCCCCGGGCCCAGCCGCACCGGGATCGGTACGGACCGTACCACCGCGTCGGGCCGGAGTCTAGGTTTGCGGCGTCCAGTGGGAAGTCGAGGGAAAGTGGAAAGAGGAGGTGGGAGTTGCTGTACGCCTTCGGGTTCGATGCCGTCGGGGTGGTCGTCGGCGACCTGTACTTCGTGGATCCCGAGCCGGAGCGGGGGCAGGAGGGGGCGGAACGGGGGGTACGCCTCGAAGTGAGGCTCCTCGCCCGGGAGGACCTGCACGGGTCGATCTACTCGGCCCAGCCGATCGTGATCGACCAGCCGGTGTGGCGGGCGGACCTCCTCGAGTCGGTCGACGGTCCGGCCGGCAGCTTCGACCGCACCCACCACCACCCCCGCTTCGTCGGTTGGGAGCCGGGCAGGCGGGTGTTCGAGCCGCGGATGGGCGACGACCCCGTCGCCTTCGTCGGGGCCGAGCTGGCCGACGTGCACGCTCTCATGGACCGTGCCCGCCTCGACCCGTCGATCGTGCCGGCATCCGACGCCGAGGCGCTCCATGAGACGGTCCCCGAGATCCTCGAGGTGACCCGCCGGCTCCTCGACCGGGTGCACGAGGGCGAGCTCGCCCGGCCGCCGGCCGGGCCTGTCAGCACTGCGCGCGTCGGTTGGCTGTGACCCGCTGGTTGGCTGTGACCAGCTGGCACCCGGCCGGGGCGCCGGCGGGCGCCTGGAGCGCTTGGCGTGCCGCCCCGGTAGCGTCGGGCCGATGACACGCGCGCTGGTGCTCGGTGGTGGCGGTCCCGTCGGCGTCGGATGGGAGTCCGGCCTGCTGGTCGGGCTGGCCGACGCTGGAGTCGCCCTCGGGGAGGCTGAGCTCGTGTCGGGCACGTCGGCCGGGTCGATCGTCGGTGCCGCGCTGCGGCTGGGCTGGGACCTGGAAGACTCCATCCGCCTCGTCGAGCGGCCCCCGGCCGTCCCGATCCCGGCAACCGGCATGGAGCTGATGTTCGACGAGCTCACCGCAGCCGCCGCCGGCAACGCCGCGCCGGCGGAGCTGATGGCAGCGCTCGGCCGGGTGGCCACGGACGCTCCGACGATGGACGAGGAGCAGTACCTGGAGACCTTCTCCGCCCTCCACGGCCAGGCATGGCCGGCCGGGTACCAGTGCACCGCCGTCGACGTCGACAGCGGGGCGCTGGCCGTGTGGGACGCCGGCGCCGGGGTCGCCCTGGAACGGGCGGTGGCGTCGAGTTGCGCCGTGCCTGGCGTGTTCCCGCCGGTCACGGCAGCGGGGCGCCGCTGGATGGACGGCGGCATGAAGACAGCGCTCAACGCCGACCTGGCCGCCGGCTGTGACGTGGCGGTGGCGGTGAGCTGCTTCTCGCTCGAGTTGCCGCCCGGCTTGTCCGACCCGGTCGCCGACATGCTGGCCGCCAGCGTGGCGGCCGAGCTGGATGCCGTCCGCAGCAGCGGCACGCACCTCGCGACCATCGAACCCAGCGCCGAGTTCCTGGAGCTCTCCGGGTGGGGACTCGAGCTCATGAACTTCTCACTCGCACGGCGGGCCTTCGACGCCGGCCGCCGGCAGGCAGCCGGCGAGGTCGACCGCCTCGCCCCCCTGTGGGCCGGGGAGGGCTGAGGCTCAGCGAACCCCCGGGGCGCGGAACTGCACGCTGATCCGCGGGCCGACCGGGCGGGCGGTCTTGGGGACGGCGTGCTGCCAGGTCCGCTGGCAGCTGCCGCCCATGACCAGCAGGTCTCCGTGGGCCAGGTCGAACGGCAGGGACGGACCGCCGGTGGCGGGGCGCAGTGCCAATCGGCGGGTCGCCCCAAGGGAGACGATGGCGACGATTGTGTCCTCCCGCGAGCCCCGGCCGATGGTGTCGCCGTGCCAGGCCACGCTGTCGCGCCCGTCGCGGTACAGGCACAGCCCGGCGGTGACGAGCCGCTCGCCGAGCACCGGCTGGTACCGGTCGTCGAGCGCGGCGCGCACCGCGTCGAGGGCGGGGTGTGGCAACGGGTCGCCCTCCCCGTAGAAGGCGAGCAGCCGGGGGACGTCCACGACGCGGTCGTACATCGGGCGGCGCTCGGCGCGCCACGGGACGGTCTCGGCGAGCGCTGGGAGCACGTCGCCTCCCGCCACCCAGCCCCGGCGCATCTCGACCCACGCCCCGCCGGCCAGCTCCAGGTGCTCGAGCCCTTCGTCGGCGAGCCCTTGCAGCGATGCTCCGGTCAGGTCGAGCAGGGAGGGTTGCAGGGCGAGCACGCGCGCAGCGTACCGCCGGGGCGCCACCGGGACCAAACGTGTGTTCGTGCCGGTTGGCAGAGCACCCGTCCGGGTAGTGGGCGGCCGTGCGCGGCTACGTCACCGACCGGGCCGCTCCGGGGGGGCTGCGCCTCGAAGGCGATCTCGCCCAACCGGCCGCCGGCATGGAGGACCTCGTCGTCGAGGTCCGGGCGTCAGGGGTGAACCGGGGCGAGCTGGCACTCCTCGAGCAGCGCCCCGACGGCTGGCGACCGGGCCAGGACGTCGCCGGCATCGTCGTGGAGGCGGCGGCCGGCGGGGGCCTGGACGGCCACCGCCCCCCGCAGGGCACGCGGATCGTCGGTGTCGTGGACGGGGGGAGCTGGTCCGAGCGCGTCGCAGTGCCCCTCACCCAGGCCGCCGTCCTGCCCGACGAGGTGGGCTTCGAGGCGGCCGCCGCCCTTCCGATCGCCGGGCTGACCGCGCTGCGAGCCCTTCGCGCCGGCCCTCCGCTGCTCGGCCGGCGTGTACTCGTCACCGGGGCCACGGGCGCCGTCGGGCACCTGGCCGTCCAGCTGGCGGTGGCCGCCGGCGCTGAGGTGACGGCCGTCGTGAGCAGCCACACGCGCCAGGCAACGGCAGCCGCTCTCGGCGCCGATCACGTCCGGACGTCCGTCGGGGAGGGGGATGGTCCGTTCGACCTGGTCCTCGACGGCGTTGGCGGGACGCTGCTGCGCGACGCAGTCCGCCGCCTGGCAGCGGGCGGCGTCGCAGCGACCTACGGCACGCTCGGGGGCGCCGCACCACTCGATCTGGCCGACTTCGCCCCTCCCGACGGCAAGCCCGGGCCGTGGAAGTCCCTCGTCGGCGTCTTCCACGCCCACCCGTCCAAGTCTCGCGGCGAGGACCTGGCGACGCTGGCCGCCCTGGTGGCGGACGGCCGCCTCCGTCCCCACCTCGGCTCGGTGCGGGACTGGTCCGAGCTACCGGAGACCCTCGACGCGCTGCGCCTCCGCCAGATCAGAGGCAAGGCGGTGCTCACCATCCCCGACCGCTGACCCGCGGGAGCGGTCGCCACGGCCGCAGGTGCGACAATCCCCGGATGCCCGAGGCCACCCCGACCGGTGACGTCGGTCCGGCGGCGGTGCTGCGCCTCGCGGGGGCGGCGTTCGTCGTGCTCGCAGCCGAGCCGTCCTACGTGCTCGTCGACACCGCCGTCGTGGGCCACCTCGGTGCGGTGCCGCTGGCGGGGCTCGGCATCGGGGGGACGTTGCTGTCGCTCGTCGCCCTCGTCGGCGCCTTCCTCGACTACGGCACGACGGCCCGCTCGGCCCGGTGGTTCGGGGCGGGCGATCGCGACCAGGCCGTCGACGAGGGTGTCGCCGCCACCGTCCTGGCGCTCGTGCTCGGCGTCCTCGGAGCGGTCGCCGGCGAGGCGCTGGCGGGGCCGCTGCTGCACCTGCTCGCCGGCGCCAACCACGCCGTGCACGCCGCAGCGCTGCGGTGGTTCCGCGTCGCTGTCCTCGGCCTTCCCGGCATCCTCGTCGTCCTGGCAGGCAACGGGTGGATGCGAGGCGTGCAGGACACGCGCCGCCCCGTGCGGATCGTGGTAGGCGCCAACCTGGCGTCGGCGGCCGCCTCCCCGCTGCTCGTCTACGCCGCCGGCCTCGGCCTCACCGGGTCCGCCATCGCCAACGTGACGGCCCAGGTGGTGGGAGGTGCGCTGTTCGTGCGGGCGGTGCGGGCGGAGGGCCGGCCGCTGCTGCCCGGCTGGGCACGGGTGCGGGGCCAGCTGGTGGTCGGCCGGGACCTGCTGCTCCGGGAGATCGGCTTCCAGGCGGCGTTCCTCACCGCTGCCGGGGTGGCGGCGCGCATGGGCACGGCCGAGGTGGCCGCCCACCAGATCGGGCTGCAGTTGTGGATGCTCATCGCCTTGCTGCTCGACTCGTTCGCCATCGCCGCCCAGTCACTGG
>JAJZJY010000128.1 GCA_021809885.1 Actinomycetes bacterium | reverse complement strand
GCCCGGCCTGCCCGGCCTGCCCGGCCTGGCCGCCGCCCCCGCCCACGCCGCAACCCGCCCCGCACCGGCGGCAATCGGGCCGACCTGCGGTAACAGCCTCGGCCCGGTGATGGTGCAGTACACGCTGATCGCCTGCACCTTGCCGACCTTCGCCCACCCGTGGTACGTCCGGGGCAACGAGTCCCAGACGGCCGACGCCACGATCACCAACGAGACGCCCTACACGCTGAGCGTCTCCGGTGGCGGAGGGGTGATCCACGCCCCGGGCAACACCTGGTACGTGGACAACTTCGGGCACCTGACCCTCGCCCCGCACGGCCAGCCGGGCTCGGCGTCGACCTTCCAGGTCACCGAGGGGATCAGCGGGCCGGTGACCAACCAGACCCAGGTCGTCAACGGGGTGGACACCATCGGCCTCTCCTACGGCGTGGCGGCCACCGGCGACCCCCACGGAAAGATCGGCACCATCAGCAACGGCTTCTACCCGGCAATCGACGCCTGGCCCACCGGCCAGCCCCACATCTGGAGCTTCACCGCCGGCGCGGCCGCCACCAGCGAGCACGTTGGGGTGCCCGACAAGATCACCGTCACCAACAACAGCCCGAAGCCGGAGTGGTTCGAGCTGTGCCAGGGCGTCCACCCGGTCGCTGCCGGCATGCACGCCCCCGGGACCTCGCTGGTCCACTCGGTCGTCGAGGACTCCCCGGGGACCACCACCTGGACCGCCTGGGTTGGCACCGGCGCCCACGGATGCACCTTCGAGTCCAACGTCCTCCCCGTCAACGCCTACCTCGAGACCCAGGCGATCCACATCGACTGGACCGGCCAGCCCGTCCAGCCGGCCCCGACCGTGCCCACCGACCCGGCCCCCGCCCTGATCGCCAACGCCACGAACCCCGGCCCGTCGACCTCGACCGTCGACCCGATCTACGTGACCGACACCTCCGGGCACCCCGAATGGCTTGACGTGTGCGCCGGCGGCCGGGCGGTCTCCGCCGGCTTCCACCAGCCTGGCACGTCGCTGGTCTACGGGGCGCGCTCGACCCGGGCCGGCACGGTCACCTACTCCGCATATGTCGGCACTCCGCTCTGTTCGGGCACCCCGGTGCCGGTCAGCGTGGACTGGGCCGCGGGGTCGACCACCAGCTTCGACCACCAGCTGTTCGCTGACGCCGCGGTGTACACCCCGACGGTCGGCACCGACGACCCGGTGTTCGCGATCAACACCTCCGGGCACGGCCAGTGGATGACCATGTGCTCCGGGCTCACCCCCCTCGCCTCCGGGTACCACCCCGCCGGCGGCTACCTCGAGCACGCCGTGTCGGCCTACCTCTCGAGTCCCGGGCAGGACAGCTACACCGCTGTCGTCGGGCGGGACAGCTGCAACAGCAGCCAGTCGCAGAGCTCCACGGTCACGTTGCGCTGGCAGAGCGCGAGCTAGGAGGGCGCGAACATGTACGCACTCGTGGTCATCGGCATCGCCGTGGCCGCCGGCGCCGCCTGGGTCGCCTGGACCCGCCGGCCGGTCCGCCCCAGCGTCTACGTCCCCCGCGGCAGAGGCCACTACGGGCCGGCCCCCGGCTGGGACGGTCAGATGCCGCCCCAGCAGACCTGCATATCCCAGCCATCCGCCGGCCAGCTCGGCTGGGACGACGACGACGCCTGGGACGACGGGCCCGGATACCTGCCCCCGGGCGGCTCCGACTGGGATGGCAGCCCCGGCGAGATCGGAGGTGGCCAGGCCCAGCTCGGGCGGTGAGCCAACGTCATAGGCGTCTCCATCAGCGAAAGGACCCGGCCGCCGCCCCAAGCCCCGGCCGGGTCCTTGCGCGTCACGTTGCTGGCACGTCACCTCGCCCCCGGTGCGTGTCGATGACGCCGAGCCCGGTACACCAACCCCCCGGTCCTGGGTAGCTCCCCCTTCCAGAACCCCCCGGGTTCCGGTAGGGACACCCGGCACGGTGGCCCAGGGTCGATGCGCGTCCGGGGGCTGATCGGCGGGCGAGTTCGTATGTACATCGTGTACATGAGGTGGTACTCTGGCGCGGCGAGCGAAGGAGAGCGGCGTGTCAGTGGTGGAGTACGGACGAGTCTCAGAAGCCAGGTCGGACCTGAAGAAGGTTCTCGACGCCGCCTCGGCCGGCACCCCGGTCACGGTCCGACGGGACACAGAACGGTTCGCGGTGGTCGACGCCGACCGGCTCCGCCACTTCCTGTCTTTCATTGCCCCCAAGGCGGAGATCGTCAACGAGGGCGGCGGCTGGGTCCTGCTGTTCCCAGGGTTGCCGCTCGCCGCAGAAGGGGCGACCCTCCCAGAGTTGTGCGAGGACGCCATCACGGTCCTTCGCGAATACGCCGCCGACTGGGTCGATCACCTCCGCCAGGCGCCGAACCACCGCAGCAACTGGGGGCTCGTGCAACTGGTGGCGCTCTCCAGCGATGAGCAACTGATGGAGTGGATCACCGGGTCCCGGGATTGACCTGGCCGTCGCCGTCTCGTCGGGATCACGACGCCTTCTGCAAGGCGGAGGGATGGGCGGTGGTCCACAAAGCAGACGGCAAGGCGGTCACCCACCACGTCACCTACGAGCTGGCCCTCCCTGATGGGCGGGTTCTCCGCACCCGAGTGTCGAGGCCGCCGAACAAGACCACGTACGGCGCCAAGCTGTGGGGACACATCCTCGACGAGCAGCTCTGCGTGTCCGAGGAGGAGCTCTGGGCCTGCGTCCGCGATGACCGGCTGCCCGACAGGGGCGCTCCATCGGTGCCGGAAGGCGAGACGCTCCCGGCGGATCTGGTCCACCTTCTCGTCACCCGTCTGAAGCTCACCGAGACCGAGATCGGGAGGCTCTCCAAGAAGGAGGCTCTCCAGCGAATGCGCGACTTCTGGACCCAGGGCGGCTGACCGCCTCGGGTTCACTCTCGGCGCCTTGCAGGACCGGGCCAGCACGTCGTGCGCACCAGCCTCGGGAGACTGGCGTCACGGGTCGTCCAAGGCGTCACCACCGCCACTGCCAGCTACTCCAACGAGCTGACGGGTGGGGCTGATCCACACAACGAGAAGGAGAACACCACGATGCACGACGCCAGCCACCGTCACCGGGACACGGCGACGCTCCTCCACCACGCCCTGAGGGACATCGTAGCGAAGCTCGCCGGCGCTTTCTCAAGGTCGCGGTGCCATCGCTCGATATGAAGCGTTGTGGGCGTGACGGCTGACACGGGTGTCTCGGATGCTCGGGCGGGGGTGCGCTTCGGCCGCCTGTGGCTGGTGGCTCCGCTGCTGTTGGTGTTGTCTGTGCTGGGCGCTTGGGTGGTGACGACCCTGTTCGGGGTGTCCGCCGCCGCGTCGGCGGAGAGGGTGGCGCTCGCTCAGGTGGCGGGTAGGTTGAACCTCCTCCAGTCAGAAGCGCACGCAGCTTTGGTGACGGGGACCGCTGACGGTTCGAGCGCGGCGGCCCGGCTGGCTGTGGAACCTGTTTCGCTGGCTGGGGTTTCTGGCGGCAACGCCAGCCGACTGGCCGGGTCGCTGTCGGCGTACCGGGCGGCTCTGGCCGCCGAGGGGAAGGCGCTGGCGGTGGGCGGCTCAGCAGGGGGGCTGCGGGTCCATGACCGCCTGGTTGATCCCGCTTACCAGCGCGCGATCTCGGAGCTGGTCTCGCTCGAGCACGCAGCCATGATCCGTGCCGCCCGGGCCAAAGACGAGGCTGACGTCGGGACCTGGGCGGGGCTGGTGGGCGCCGCGGTCTTAGGGGCATTGGGGGCGCTTCGCCTGGGCCGTTCCAGGGCGGCGCTTGCCGCGTCGCAGGCAGGCCGAGACGCCCTGACCGCCAGCGAGGAGCGGTTCAGGGCGTTGGTCCGCGACGCCGCCGACGTGGTGGTGGTGACTGACGCTGACACCAGGATCGCCTACGTGAGCGACTCGGCTGGGAGAGTGCTGGGACGCGAGCCCGCTGAGCTGATCGGTGGCCGCTGGGCGGACCTGGTCCACCCAGCGGACGCGGCGGGATTGGAAGGAGCTGTCAACAAGCTGCTGGGCCACCCTGGCGCCGACACGAGGGTAGAGATGCGGACGTCCCACGCAGACGGCTCCTGGCGTTGGACCGAAACCACCGTCGCGAACCGTATGCACACCCCCGGGGTGTCCGGGATGGTGCTTACCGCTCGGGATGTGACCGAGCAGCGGGCTTTGACCGACGAGCTGGCCCATCGGGCCCTGCACGACCCGCTCACCGGGCTCGCCAACCGGGCGTTGTGCATGGACCGCCTCGCACAGGCCTTGGCCCGTGCCGCCCGCAGCGCAGCGAGCGTCGGCGTGGCCATGGTGGACCTCGACGGGTTCAAGCAGGTGAACGACTCCCTCGGCCACGCGGCCGGTGACGCCTTGCTCGTAGAGGTCGCGGCCCGACTGCGTGCCGTCTTGCGCCACGCCGATACCGTCGCCCGCCTGGGCGGAGACGAGTTCGCGGTGGTCATCGAGGCAGCAGGCACAGCCTCCGAGCTCACCGAGGCGATGGCCCGTGCCGTGACCGCGCTGTCTGCCCCGGCGACCGTCGCAGGGCGGCAGGTGACCGTCGGCGCCAGCGCGGGGGTCGTGATCGCCGAGCCGGGCCAGCCCGCCGAGGCGACGCTGCGGCGCGCCGATGTCGCTCTCTACGCTGCCAAGACCCAAGGCACAGGCCGGGTCGTCGCCTACGAGCCGGGCATGGAGACCAAGGCGGTGGCCCGCATCGAGCTCGCCGCCGATCTGACCCGCGCGCTGAGCGAGTCCCCCGAACAGCTGGTCCTGCACTACCAGCCCGTCGTCGACCTGGTCTCGCGGCGCATCAACGGCGTGGAGGCCCTCGTCCGATGGGATCATCCCATTCGGGGCCTGCTCGCGCCGGTCGAGTTCATCCCCCTGGCCGAGGAGACCGGCCTCATCGTCTCCCTGGGCCGCCACGTGCTCACAGTCGCCTGCGCCCAGCTCGGCGCCTGGGACCGGCATCCAGCGACCGCCGGATTGACCATGGCCGTCAACGTGTCGGTCCGCCAGCTCGCCGACCCAGACCTTGCCAACCTGCTTCGGGCGGCCATCGCCGCCGCCAAGGTCGAACCGGCCCGGGTCACCCTCGAGGTGACCGAATCCGTTCTCGTCGGCGACGGCGAGGCCACCGTGGCCGCCCTCCAGCGCCTGCGGGCGGTCGGAGTCCGCCTGGCCATCGACGACTTCGGCACCGGCTACTCGTCGCTCGCCTACCTGCACCGCCTCCCAGTCGACCTCGTGAAGATCGACCAGTCCTTCGTGCGGGCCGAGGGGTGGCCGAACCACGCCGAGCCGATCGTGCGTGCCGTCGTCGAGCTCAGCCACCAGCTCGGGCTTCGAACCCTTGCCGAAGGAGTCGAAGAAGACCACCAGGCGGAGCGGCTACGCCAGCTGGGCTGCGACGAAGCACAAGGCTTCCTCTTCGCCCGCCCACTGCCCCCCGACCAAGTCGCCGAGCTGCTCGAGAACACTGCCTCCCGCACGAGCGCCTCGGTGCTGTCGTGACGTGGGCCACCACCTCTCGATGCCCGGCGTTTCAGCGCTCGAGCGACCATCAGACCCAAAGCTCGCTCGGCGATGCCGATGGTACGCATGCAGTGGTGGATGCGGCCCGGCCCCAGCCGAGCCTGGGCAATGGCGAACCCGCCACCCTCCTCTCCGAGCAGGTTGTCGGTGGGTACCCTCACGTCCCGATAGACAACCTCCGGATGCCCACCTCGCTCGGTGTAGCCGAAGACAGCTGGCTCCATCCCGATCGACACCCCCGGGGTGTCCTTGGGAACTGCGATCATGGAATGCCGGTGGTGTGCATCTGCATCGGCATCGGTCGTCCCCATCACAATCAGGATCTCGCAGCGCTTGGACGCGGCACCGCTGCTGAACCACTTGCGGCTGTTGAGCACATAGTGCCCGCCGTCGCGGCGCATCGCCAGCGCCATATTGCTGGCATCGGACGAGGCTACATCGGCTCGGTCATGGAGAAGGCACTGCGGATCTCACCGGCGAGGAGCGGGGCGAGCCATCGTTGCTTCACCGTCGACGACCCATGATCGTGGAGGATCTCCATATTTCCGGTGTCGGGGGCACTGCAATTGAGCACCTCTGAGGCGAAGGGAACCGTGCCGAGCTCTTCGGAGATCGGCGCGTAATCGAGGTTCGAGAGCGGTGTCCCCGGATCACTCAGTGGCCGAGCCGACGCCGCCAGGCGCTTGAGGAGATGGGTCGCCCGAGCGACCGACTGGATCGGCGCCCGCTCATCTGGCTCAGGTGAACAACCGCAAGAAGAACTGGAACACGCCTCGGCCACTCGGGACTAGGTTACGGACGGTCGGCCAGCATGGGAGGAAGTGGTTGGCACGGGTTGCGTTGGTAACGGGCGCGAGCAGCGGGATCGACCGCGCAACGGTGGTGGAGCTACGTAGACAAGGGTTTGACGTAATGACAGTGGCCGGCCGGCGGGAGCGACACTGGAAGCGCTGGCCGCCGAAACGGGCGCAGCATTCCATGCTTGCTCACTCGACAGCGTCGAGGGTTGCGCGGCGGCGATTGAGGCGACGCGCCGGACCTTGGGACCGCTACGGGTGTTGGTCAACAACGCTGCCACCGGCTCCGCTGGCGACAGCTCGGTACTTGACGTCGGCGCAGACGCCTGGCGGGAAGGGCCGCGTCCTATCCCGGCGGGCGGCTGGTGACCGAAGGAGAGGTCGCCAGCGTGATCGCTCTTCTTTCCTCTGAAAGGGCCGGCGGCGTGAATGGCGAAGCGCTGGCGGTGACGGGCGGGGGTCTGTGGTGACAGAGCCGACGCTGAACCGCCCCCGGCGGACCTACGCCCCCGGCGTGGAACTGGTGAAGAACGTGCGGATCGCGGTGCGAGACGGCACTCTGCTTGCCGCCGACCTGTACGTACCAGAGGGCGTGGACGTACCGCTGCCGGTGGTCATGGAGTACGTTCCGTACCGCAAGGACGATGTCGGTGGTGGAGAGCGGTTCTATTCCTACCTGCCGCAACACGGCTACATCGTGGCTCGCGTGGACATCCGCGGCACTGGAGCGTCGGCGGGGGTGGCGGTCGACGAGTATCCCCTGAGCGAGCAGGAAGACGGCTACGACGCCGTCGAGTGGCTGGCCGCCCAGCCGTTCTGCGACGGGAACGTCAACATGATGGGCATCTCCTACGGAGGCTTCACCTCCCTGCAGGTGGCGACCCACCAGCCGCCGCACCTCCGGTCGATCGTGCCCATGTACTTCACCGACGACCGCTACACCGACGACTGCCACTACCGCGGCGGCCTCCTGCGACAGTACTACGACATCGGCTACTACGGGAACTTCATGGTGGCCTACAACGCCACTCCGCCGTCGCCGGAGTGGTCCGAGGACTGGGCGACGGTCTGGGCCGAGCACATGGAGCACAACGAGCCGTACCTGCTCAACTGGTACGCGCACCAGACCGACGGACCCTACTGGCGACACGGCTCGGTGCGGGACGTGGCCGGCCGGATCCGCTGCCCGGTGTTCATGATCGGCGGGTGGCGGGACGGTTACCCCAACCCGCCCCTTCGGCTCTACGAGTCGCTCGAGGTTCCCCGTAAGGTGCTGATCGGGCCATGGAATCACGCCGTCCCCGACGTGGCTGTCCCCGGTCCGCGGGTCGACCACCTCCACGAGGTCGTCCGCTGGCTCGACCACTGGTGCAAGGGCCGGGACACCGGGATCATGGACGAACCGCCGGTCGTGGTCTACATGCAGCACTCCGAGCGACCCGACCCCGACCGGCTGGACGCTGCCGGGGCCTGGAGGGCCGAGACGGCTTGGCCGGCGCCCGGCGCCGCTGAGCAGGTGTGGCACCTTCAGGCCGACGGCGGACTCGGCGACCAGCCCGGCCCGGAGGGCGCCGACGACTACGAGTACGTCGCCACCGTCGGGGTGAGCGGCGGCTTGTGGTCCGGGGGCGTGCCCTTCGGCCAGGTCGGTGACCAGCGGTCCGACGAGGCCTACTCGCTCGACTACACCACACCTCCCCTCGCAGAGGTGGTCCATGTCCTCGGACGTCCGCGGGTGTATCTGCACGTGTCTTCCACGGCGACGGTCATGGGCTTCTGCGTGACCCTCGCCGATGTCGCCCTCGACGGCTGCTCCCACCTGGTCGCCAAGGGGATGCTGAACGCTACCCGGCGGTCCTCGCTGGCCGAACCTGAGCCGCTCGTGCCAGGCGAGGTCTACGAGCTGGTGATCGACGTGGACACCACCGCGTGGCGCTTCGACCCCGGACATCGGATCCGTCTGGCGGTCGCCAGCGCGGACTGGCCCAACGTCTGGCCGACCCCGCAGCCGGCCACCAATCGCGTCCGGCGGGGGACTTCCCAGCCGTCCCGGCTGGTCCTGCCGACCGTTCCGGAGACCGGGAGCGCGAGGCCGCCCGAGTTCCTCCCGTCGCCCGTACCCGCCCGACGATTCGCTGAGTCCGTCGATCCTCCGGTGTGGGAAGTGGTCCACGACGCCCTCTCACGACGAGCCCGGGTGCAGTTCGAGTTCGGCGACAGCGAACGTGTCGACGCCGAGACGGTGGTCCGCCGACGCTACGAGCTGGTCTCCCAGGTCGACGCCGACAACCCGGCGGCGGCGAGCTGTCGAGGCCGGCACACATCCACCACGGCCCGTCCTGGTGGGACCACTGAGTCCATCTCGACCGTGGTGGTGCAGGCCAGCGCCACCCACTTCCACGTCATCATCGACCTCGCCGTCAGCGTCGACGGCGTGCCTCACCACAGCCGGCAGTGGGTCCGGTCATTCCCGCGGCAGTTGCTATGAGCCTCGCCGCGGCGCGAGTGCATCGGCAAAGGAAGGCGAGAATGCACCGTTCGACCATCTGGCGGTTGGCCTCCTCGCGGACGTGGTGGCGCTCCTCGGGCAGGAGCAGCACCTCGTGATCGACGCCGGCGGCGAGCAGCGGATCGATCAGACGGGC
>JAJZJY010000127.1 GCA_021809885.1 Actinomycetes bacterium | reverse complement strand
GGCCGGGGCCGTGCCCGTCGACCTGGATCGCTGGCTCGCCGGCCCTCCGGCCGAGGCCGGTGGCCGCCACCCCCTGCCCGAGCCGGCGGTGTTCGCCGAGGGCATGAGCGCTGCCGGCGTCGGCGACGGCGTGCCGGTCGTCGCCTGCGACGACGCTGATGGCGTCATCGCTGCCCGGCTCGTGTGGATGCTGCGAGCCCTCGGCGAGGACGCCGCTCTGCTCGACGGTTGGCACGGTCCGCTCGAGCGGGGGTGGGTGGAGCCGACCCCCGCGGCGTTCACGCCCCGGTCCTGGCCCGCTGGGATGCTTGCCTCTGCCGACGACGTCGCCGCCCTCGGCACGGGGACGGTGCTGCTCGACGCCCGCAGCCGCGAACGCTACGAGGGCGTGCCCGACGAGCTGGATCCCCGACCCGGGCACATCCCCGGTGCCCGTTCACTGCCCTGCCGGGAGAGCCTCGACCCGACGGGTCGGCTGCTGCCCGAAGACGCCCTGCGCGCCCGGCTGGCCTCCGTCGGGGTGGTGCCCGGTGGCCCGGCCGTCGTCTCGTCGTGCGGGTCCGGGGTGACCGCTTGTCACACGCTGCTCGTCCTCGAGCACCTGGGGTTCCCGGCAGGGCGGCTCTACCCCGGGTCCTGGTCGGAGTGGAGCCGCAGCGGCCGTCCGGCCGCGTTGGGCCCGCCGCCGCGCTGACCGTGGTCGGTTTCGACGAGCTGTCCGGTCGCCGCCGCCTACGGCACCGCGACCGCTGGCGTGATCTCGAACGGCGGCCCCACCGGTCCGTGCCACCCGGCACGGACCTGGTGCCGTCGATCCGCCATGTCGACCTCGACGGGGCGCCGGCCTTCCTCGAGCCGCCCCGGTTGCCGAGCGCCTGACTGCACCGCCCGATGCTCCGCAGATAGGCGGAAACGGCACGAGCGGCGAGGCCGGCGAGTCAACTGCCCGAACAACGCGTCCGACTGCACGCCGGCAGCCGGATGACCGATACTGCCTGGTCCGGCCGGCCGCATCCCGCCCGCTTCAGTGCTGCGCCGCCACCTCGGCCCCGCCGGCCGCGCGACCCGCCAGGCAGGCGGCGCAGCGCCCCGGGATGGCGAAGTGGATGGGATTGACCTCGAAGCCATGCTCGGCGAACGCCGACGCCGACAGCTCCCGGAAGACGGAACTCGGCGCTTCGACGGTGGCTCCGCAACCCTCGCAGACGAAGTGTCCGTGCGCCGCCGCTGCGAGGTGGTATGTCGCCGGCCCGTGGCCCAGATGGGAGTGCACCACGACCCCCAGGCGCTGCAGCTCCTCCAGGTTGCGGTAGATCGTCGACAGGTGGACCTCCGGTGCCGTCGCTTGCACCTCCGCCGCGAGCTCCTCGGCGCTCCTGTGGCGGCGGTCGTCGAACAGCGCCTCGAGCAGCAGCCGACGCGGCAGGGTGACGCGCCCCCCGCTGGCGCGGAGCAGCGACAGCACCTCCTCGACGCTGCCGGGACCGGCCGTCGCCCCGAGCCGGCTGCCCGCCGACGCCCGGGAAGGGGCAGGCCACCCCCGCTGAGCGGGCGCGGCCGGAGCATCCTCTGCCGGTGGCTCCGCAGGGGACGGGCGAGCCATCCTGCGAGGTTACTGGGCCGGGGGGGCCGCAGCGCGCGGTCGGCCGACAGCACCCGCGAGCAGGATGGAGGGGTGTAGCGTCCAGGTCGCTGTAGGGAGCTGATTGCAACAACGGGAGAGCCATGAGCCAGTTGGCGGCGCGTGCCGAAGCGACCCGGTGGCGACGGGTCCGCTGTGCCCTCACCCCGAGGGAGTGGGTGGGTCTCGGCGCCATGGTCCTCACGGTGGTGGCCCTCAACGTCGTCGGGTGGACGCTCGTGGCCGTGGCGGCGAGTGGCCACTACCGGGTATCGACGCGCGACGTATTCGGGTTGGGGACCGGCATCCTCGCCTACACGCTCGGCATGCGCCACGCCTTCGACGCCGATCACATCTCGGCCATCGACAACACGACTCGGAAGCTGCTCGCCGAAGGGAAGCGTCCGCTGTCGATCGGCTTCTGGTTCTCCCTCGGCCACTCGACCGTCGTGTTCCTCCTCGCGATCCTGCTGACCTTCGGCATCCGCGGCCTCGGCGCCCAGGTGAGCCGGAGCGGGTCCGAGCTCCAGCGGACGACGGCCATCATCGGCACCTCCGTGTCGGCGCTGTTCCTGTTCCTCATCGCCGCCATCAACGTCGTGATCCTTAGAGGCATAGTGCAGATCTTCCGGGAGATGCGAAGGGGGACCTTCGACGAAGCGGAGCTCGAACGTCAGCTCAACAGCCGGGGGCTGATGATGCGCATCCTCGGACCCCTCTCCCGGAAGGTGGACTCGGGACCGAAGATGTACCCCATCGGGTTCCTCTTCGGGCTCGGCTTCGACACGGCGACGGAGGTGGCTCTGCTCGTGCTCGCCGGTTCGGCAGTCGCCGGCGGCCTGCCCGTCTACGCCATCCTCGCCCTGCCCGTCCTGTTCGCCGCTGGCATGAGCCTGTTCGACCTGGCCGACGGCTGCTTCATGAACTTCGCGTACGACTGGGCGTTCTCCAAGCCGGTCCGGAAGGTGTACTACAACCTGACGATCACTGGCCTCTCGGTGTTCGTCGCCGTGTTCATCGGCGGTGTGGAAGTCCTCGGGCTGCTGGCGCAGGACGCCCACCTCCACGGCTGGCTCTGGCGGCTCCTCGCCGGGTTCGACATCAACAAGGCTGGATTCGTGATCGTCGGCGTATTCGTTGTGACGTGGGTCGTCGCCCTGCTCGTCTGGCGGCACGGGAACATCGAGGAGAAGTGGGACGCGGGCCTGCGCGCCGCCGAGGATTGAGCGGGGGAGGCTTGCCGCACCCCCTGGTTGTCAACCGACCGCGATCCCCTCGATGGTGACGGGGGCGCCTGAACTGGTCACGGTGATCGTGACGTCCGCCCTGCGGAGGTCGAAGGGGGGAAGGTTGATGACGAGACGGCCGATGGTCGCCTTGCGGGCGGTGCTGGCCGTGCCGAGGCGGAGACCGCCCATCCAGATCGAGACGGTGCCGCACCGGGCGCAACCCTGTACCACCAGCGCTATCCGGCTGGCGATGGCCTCGGGTAGCTGCAGTTGCGCTCCGCTGCGCGTGGTGGTCAACGCCCGCCCCAGGTAGTAGGCGGTACCGGCGCGGGTGGTCCAGCCAGGTCCGATGGGCCGGAGCGCGGAGGCGCCGAGCGGGACGATCGTGCAGCGGTCCGGCGTCCACGCCGAGGTGACGCCCGACGCCGAGCGGGCCCTGAGCCCGAAGCAGTACTCCGTCCCCGGCGCAGCAACCAGGGTCTCCGCGGTTGCTGCCGTCGCCTGCCAGGCCGCCGGGTACTGGTAGGTGGAGAAGTAGCGGCTGTTCCACGCCGCCGTGCGGTAACGCACGTCGTAGCTGGCCACCACGCTGCCCGCGGCAGTGGCGCCGTAGCGGACGGTGACGGTCGGCGAGAGATCCTCGGCGAGGGTCGGGCTGGTGACCGCGACCCGGGGTGGGGCACCGAAGGTGAAGCGATCTGCCGGGGTCACCGGGCTCTCCGCCAGGGTCGCGACCACCACCCGCAGGTCGACGGTCCCCGCCATGCGTGCGGGGAGGACGGCGGTGCAGGTGGTCGTCGTGGGACACGACGCCGGGACGGCCGTGCTCCCAGCGAGGACCTCGTCAGCGCCGGCGACGGGCAGGAACCCGGTCCCGGTCAGCGTCACCGTGGTCGTCCCGACGCTGGCGCCCTGCGCCGGCGTCACCGCTGTGACCGACACATCCGGGCGGGCCGTAGCCGCCGACCAGCACATGAGAGCCGCCAGGCCGGGATAGAAGCTGCTCGGCTGCCCCGACGGTGTCAGCCCGCCGAGGACCGGGGTGCCGAGCCCGGAGGCCTCGTCGAAGCCATGGCCCGCCGGGTACATCCCGCCGTTGTAGGCGGACGGTGTGTAGTCGTTGGTGCCGCTCGTGACGTCGTAGAGAGCCTGGTAAGACGACGGCGAGCCGTAGATGAGGCCGGCGTTCGCGGCCGCCGTCGCGTACAGGCTCGTTGCCATGACACCGGGGGTCCCCGACGACCAGGCGCGGCAGAACGGCGACGCGTCGATCAGAGCGGCGGCTGCCGCCCACAGCGGGGCGGCGGCGCTGGTGCCGCCGTCGCCGCCACTCCACGACCCCTGGAAGTACACGACGTAACCCGTGAGCGGGTCGGCGTTCGCGGCGACGTCGGGCACCTCGCGAGCCAGGCCGCTGCCGGACGCGCAGGTCGTCGAACCGGCGTTCTGGATGCCGGGGATGGCTGCCTGGTCCTGGTAGGCGGGCATGCACCAGCGGACCGACACACCGCCTCCGCCGGCCCCGTTGGCCGACGACGAGTCGTTCCAGACGGTCTCGGCACCGGAGCCGATGGAGGTGCCTCCGACCGAGACTACGTAGGGCTGGCTGCCGGGATCGTCGACAGCGAGGGCAGACGCCTGGGAGCCCCCGATCTCCCCGTAGCAGTCGGTGGAGCCGTCGTCGCCGGCGGCGGCGAGGACCGTCTGGCCCTGGGCGGCGGCCTCCTGGAAGAGGGCCTGCTCCGACTGGGCGAAGGCGGCGTCCTCACCCTGCTCGCACTGGCCCCACGACGT
Source organism: Actinomycetes bacterium (assembly GCA_021809885.1). Lineage (GTDB taxonomy): Bacteria > Actinomycetota > Acidimicrobiia > Acidimicrobiales > Palsa-688 > JAKAQB01. The sequence goes on along the minus strand of JAJZJY010000127.1, from coordinate 4,399 downwards.
GGAGATCACCTGGTCGGCGTCATTGTTGATCATCGCATTGAACACGTCGTAGGTGGCAGTGTTGCTCCCCGACGCCGGCCCCTGGTAGACGTCGATGGTGGCGCCCGGTGCCAGGCCCATCACGTCCTCGATGTCGAGGGCTGCCTCGCCCTGGCCGGCGCCGCTGCCCGATCCGCCGTCGACCGGCAGGTAGTTCACGGTGGTGGACAGCCCGTAGCACGAGGCGTAGGCGGCGATGTCACTGTGCAGGTTGGGTTCGAACTCGGCGAGGCCCACCCGCACGCCCTGGCCGAGGTCGCCGAGACCGTAGAGGGTGGTCATGCCGTAGTAGGACGCGAGTTGGTTCGCCGTGTAGCTGCCCGAGCCCGTCGCCGCGGCGGAGGCGGCCGAGCACGGCTGGGGGCCGGCGGTCGATGTGCTGGCCGGAGCGGCGTGACGCTTCCCTGCCGGCGTCACCGCCCGCTGCAGCAGGCTGTGGGAGCGGGAGATGTCGTCGAGGCCGATCACGGCCTGCACGGCGGGAGCGAGTGACGCCGGCAGGGCCGGCGCCGCCGTGTTGGCGAACACCCGACCGGTTGGCAGCCGGTAGCTCTCGAGCGTGACCCGGAAGGCCCGGGCGACGTCACCGGCAGACCCGCGTGCTCGGATGTCGAGGCGGTCGGGGGAGAGGCGCACGCCGGTCAGCCCGGCCCGGCGGAGGAAGTCCTCGACGGCGACGACCGCCCAAGGGCTGGCGCCGAAACGGGCCCCGAAGGCGGCCGGTCGCAGGTAGTGGTGGAAGTCAGGCGAGGAGCGGTTGGTCAGGCCCGCCAGGAACGCGGAGAGGGCGCCCGGCGCCCGGACCTTCAAGGTGACGTCGATGGTCAGGGGCGTGCTGCCGGCAAGGGGCCCGGCGGAGGTCGCTGCGAAGGGGAGAGCAGGGGCACCGTCGCCTGCCAGGCGGACCATCCCTCCCCTGGAGGCGGTGGCCGCTGCGGGAGCCGCCAAGCCCATGACGGCGAGAACCGTCGCCACGGCCATCGCCTGCCACGTTGTCCGTCTTCGTCGCACGCGGCCCCCTCCCGGAGGAAGGTTAGCGGGTGCTACGAGCATGGACACTCCCGGCGGTCGACGGACAGGGATCCCTCCACTACAGGCCGACCCCGGGGAAGTGGAGTGCTGCTTGCCGGGCGTAGCGTGGCGTGGTGCCACCCGACCCGTCCGTGTCCGGCCTGCGGCGGATGAAGGCCACGGCGACCGCCTTCCTCGCAGTCGCGGCAGCGGTGTACATCGCCACCACGATCTGGCTCCCGAGCTCGGAGTTGCGCGGCTTCCTCCAGGCGGGGTCCGAGGCGGCCATGGTCGGCGGCCTGGCGGACTGGTTCGCCGTGACAGCCCTGTTCCGCCGGCCCCTCGGCCTGCCCATCCCCCACACCGCTCTCGTGCCCAGGAAGAAAGACGAGCTCGCCACCAAGCTGGGCGAGTTCGTCACCGGGTACTTCCTCACCCCCGAGGCGCTCGAACAGCAGATCGTGGAGACCGGCCTCGTGGCTCGCGTCGGGGCGTGGCTGGCGGACCCGGAGCGGGCGGAACACCTGGCCGGCGACGTCTCCTCCGCCCTTGCCGCTGCCATCGGCGCGGCGGACACCGCATCGGTGGAGGACTACGTGCTGGAGCTGCTCCGCCGGGACCACGCCCGCCGGTCCTACGCCCCGGTGCTCGGCCGGCTGCTGGCCCGGGCCGTGGACGGCGGGGCCCAGCGCCCGCTCGTCGACCTCCTGGCGCAGCGGGCGCGGGAGTACCTCGCCGCCCACCAGGCGGCGTTGCACCCGACGGTCAGGCGGTTCATCGAGGAGCGGCACTGGGTCGCCGCCCTCGTAACGACCGACCGGCTGGTCACCCGCGTCTTTCGCGACGCCATCGTCGAGTTGGAGCGGATCGAGCGCCAGCCCGACCACCCGGTCCGTGTCGCCCTCGAGGACCTGCTGCGCCGGCTTGCCTTCGACCTGTGCCACGACCCGGACGCTGCCGCCCGCGTGGACGGCCTCGTCGGCCGACTCCTCGACGACCCTCAGGCGGAGGCCGGCCTGCGGGAGGCGATCGGCGACGCCGTGGAGTCGGTGCGGGTATCGCTCGGGGATCCCGGCAGCTCGCTCACGGCCCGCATCGGCGGGATGATCGCCCACATGGGCGAGCGGGCGGCAACCGAGCCGAAGTTCCACGACGAGGTGGAAGGGTGGCTGCGAGGCGTGGTGGGCTGGACCGTCGTGCGCTACGGCAACGAGGTGACAGCCCTCATCCGGCGCCAGGTGGAGGGCTGGCCGGCGGTGGCCGCCTCCCGGCGGATCGAGCTCGCTGTCGGCCGGGACCTGCAGTACATCCGCCTCAACGGCACCGTGGTGGGCGCTCTCGCCGGGCTCGCCATCCACGCCGTGGGGCTGGCCCTCCCGTAGCTCAGGGGGCGAGAGCCATGGCGGCGTGGAGGGCGACGCCGGTAACCATGGCCTGCTCGTCCACCATCATTCGGTTGGAGTGGTTGGGCGCCGGATGCGGGTCGTCGGCGCGCGCCACACCGAGGAAGGCCATCGACCCCGGGACCTCGCGCAGCACGTAGGACCAGTCCTCGGCGCCCATCACCGGTGTGGGCATCTGCATCACCCGGTCCGGGCCGAGGAGGGACGCGGCGGTGGCGATCGTGCGGGCAGCTGCCTCCTCGTCGTTGACCGTGACCGGGTAGCCGTTGTCAGCCAACTCGACCTCGGCGGAGCAGCGGTGGGCTGTCGCGACGTGGGTGGCCACCTCCCGCAGCCCGGCGACGACCAGGTCGCGGCTGGCGTCCGACACCGCCCGGATGGTTCCGTCGCAGCGGGCGACCTCGGGGATCACGTTGAACGCCGTCCCCGTCTGGATGCGCGTCACCGTGAGGACCGCAGGGTCGAAGGCGGGCACCCGCCGGGTCACCATTGCCTGGAGCGCCGTCACGATCTCGCAGGCGACCGGGACCGGGTCGACGGCGTCGTGCGGCATGGAAGCATGTCCGCCCTGCCCCGTCACGGTGATGCGGAACTCGTCGGCGGAGGCCATGAGGGTGCCGCCCCTGGTTGTCACGAGCCCGGACGGCAGGTTGGCGATGCTGTGGATGGCGAAGGCGCGGTCGATGGTGCCGTGGCGGTCGAGCAGCCCCTCGTCGAGCATCACCCGGGCGCCTCCGTGACCCTCCTCGCCCGGCTGGAACATGAACACGACGCGCCCCCGCAGCTGAGCCCGCCGGGCGCTGAGGATGCGGGCGGCGCCGACGAGCATGGCGACGTGGGTGTCGTGCCCGCAGGCGTGCATCCTCCCGTCGATGCTCGACGCGAACGGCAGGCCGGTGTCCTCCGGCATCTCGAGAGCGTCCATGTCGCCTCGGAGCAGCGTGGTCGGCCCGGGCTCGTCGCCGTCGAGCACGGCGACGACCGAGCTCAGCTTCCGGCCGGTCTCGATGCTCAGGCCGAGGCCGTCGAGTGCCTCGAGGATCGTCGCCTGCGTCGCAGGCAACTCGTTGCCGGTCTCGGGCTGGGCATGGATCCGCCTGCGGAGGGCCACCGTGTCATCGAACAGGCGGCCGGCTTCTTCGACGAGGGTGGAGTCGGTCACGGGAGGAGAATAGTTACGATCCCGACCGTGGACGCCATCCGGCTCGCCCAGCTCGCCGAGGTGGTCGGGAGCGCCCCGCTCGCAGAGGCGGGGTGCGACCGGGTAGCCGAGGCGGTGACCATCCACTCGGAGCGGATCCCGCGCGCCGGGGTGTTCTTCGCCCTTCCCGGTTCCCGCACCGACGGGCACCGCTTCGTCGGGGAGGCGTTCGCCAACGGCGCCGTCGCCGCCGTCGTCGCAGCGGGCCGGGGAGGCGGGGGCGCCGGCACGGTCATCGAGGTCGATGACCCGCTTCGCGCCCTCCAGGCCCTGGCGGCGTGGTGGCGGTCCCAGCTCCCAGCCGATGTGGTCGCGGTCGTCGGGAGCAACGGAAAGACGGTCACGAAGGACGCCATAGTGCACTTCGCCGGCTACGGCCGGCGGGTGTATGGCAGCCCCGGCAGCTACAACAGCCAAGTAGGCGTGCCGCTGGCCGTGCTCGGCATCCCCCGCGACTGCGACGTGGCGGTGATCGAGGCGGCGGTGTCCGACCCCGGCGAGATGGCCCGCCTCGAATCCGTCGTCCGTCCCGACCAGGTGGTCGTGACCAACCTCGGCACCCGTTGGTCGTCCCGATTTGCCGACCGCTGCGAGCAGGCCGCCGAGCTGCTCGTCATGGCCCGGGAGGCGTCGTGGGTGCTGGTCGGCGAGGACGCCCCCGAGGCCGCCGAGGGCGGCCCCCCCGCCCTGGTCGAGGAGAGGGACACCATCTCCATCGACCTCGACCGGCGGGGGGGCGACCTCG
>JAJZJY010000126.1 GCA_021809885.1 Actinomycetes bacterium | reverse complement strand
GTCGTTAGCAGTGCCAGGTCACGGGGCCCGCGGCGTGTGGCGTGCTCCAGCAGCAACCCGATCGCTCCCACGGGCAGGTAGCCGATGGCCGGTTCGGGTGCTTGAGCGGCTTTGATGCCCAGGACCTGCTGGGCTTGTGCGATCTGCTCAGGGGCGTGGGCCTGGACGTAGCGGAAGAATGATTTCAACGCCGCTAGGCGCTGGTTGGTGGTGGCGGTGGAGCATTGCCTGTCGGTGCGCAGCCAACCGATAAAGGCGGCCACGTTCGGCTCGGTGAAGTCCGTGAAGGAGACCTTGTCCGGTGAGGTGGCCTGCTGCTGGTCCATGAACCGCAGGAACAGCGTGAAGGCATCTCGGTAGGCGGAGATGGTGTTCGGGGAGCAGCCCCTGGTGACGGGCAGGTAGATGGTCAGGAACTGGGCCAACATGTCGGCAAAAGAGCGGGCGGCGGCCATCTCACACCGCCGCTTGTGGGTATACACCGGCGTAGGTGTCTGCCATGGCCTGGTCGATGCCGGCCCAGGCCGACGGATCGAGGCGCAGGTAGTACTCCGCTGAGACGATGTCGGCGTGTCCCATGTAGGTGGCCAGCAACGGCAACGTCGCGTAGACGTCCACCCCGCCGGCCTGCATCTTCGCTAGGCACGCCACCGCATAGGAGTGGCGCAGATCATGGGCACGGGGGGCACGGCCCGAGGCGGCGGTGATGCCCGCTTGGAGCATCAGCCCCTGAATGTGCGCGGTGGCCGAGCCGGGGTTGTAGCCCCCGCCTCGCGGGGACGGGAAGAACCACGCGCCGGGATCTTCAGAGACAAGGCCGACTGTGGTCGCGTAGCGGCGGGCGTGAGCGGCCAAGGACTGTGACATCGGCACCAGCCGCGTTCGGTTGTGCTTCGCTTTGTGGACGGTGATGACGGCATCGGCCAGGTCCACGTCGCCAGCTCGCAGAGACAGTGCCTCGCCGATCCGCAGCCCGCAGCACCACAACAAGCGGACCAGCATCGCGTAGACCGGCTGGGTTTGCGGCCCGCACCGCGACCCGGGGCGGGCGTCGGCGCAAGCGATCACCCGGGCCATCTCATCAGCCGTGATGATCCTCGGAACGAAAGACCGGGATTGGCGCGGCTGCGAGCGTTCGGGCAGCACCCATGCCTCAATTCCCTTCCAGCGCAAAAACAGCGCGAACTGGCGGGCGATCCCTTGCCGGCCCGCGGCGGAGCCAGAGGACTCTCCTTCGCGAGGCTGGGCGAATGCCTCGGCGGCGTCCCTGGTCAACACCCGCCTGTCAGTGGCTCGTTCAGCCAGGAACCTCGACAGGCGCCTGACGAGGTAGAGGCGGCTGTCCGGGTAGACATAGCCGAGGTTCCTCTTGTAGTCGATGTACTCGCTGAACAGCTCAGGGAACGCGCCGTCGGGAGTGATCTCAACGGCCATCGGGCACCTCCAGCGCCAACGGGCGCAGGTGGGCGACGTCGACCCTGAGATACCGGCGGGTGGTGTTCGCCTCGGCATGCCCCAGCACCGCGCCGATCACTGGATAAGGAGCCCCAGACTCGAGCATCCCGACCGCCGCAGAATGCCGCAATGCATGCAGTCCGCGGTGCCGTCCGGACGCCTCGACCCCCGCCCGGGCGAAACACCCGGACACCACCTGGTGGAAGTGATTGCCCGCGACCGGCGACTGGTGCGGGGCCCTGTGGCGCAGGAACACGTGCGGGTCGTCGACCTCGGGGCGCTCGTTCTTCCAATAGTCAACGATCGCTAACGCGCACTCATCGAGAAGCGGCAGGTCGAGCCGCCGGCCGGTCTTGTGCTGGACTAAAGACAGCCGCCGGTTTGCCCAGTCGATCTGGTCGAACCGCAGTCCCTTGACGTCTCCCGAGCGCAACCCCAGCAGCGACGCGAGCAGCATCACCGCACGGTCTCGCAGAGGTGACTCAGACCGGTTGCCGGCCTCGGCCAATGCCCCGGCAACCTCACCCGGCCGGTAGACCGAAGGCAAAGCCGCGTCTTTGTCGGTCACGATCACCGGGAACATGGCGCCCAGGGCAGGATCGGCGCCACGCTCGCGCACCGCGAACCGCAGATACTCGCGCAGGAAGTACAACTGGCCAGCGCGACTGGAAGCGGCCATCGGCGCGAGCGAGCGGACATAAGCAGATACCTCGGCCACGCCCAGCGCCGTTATCTGCTGCACACCCAGCCAGACCAGGAACGCCAAGAACCGGCGCAGCATCCCAGCCTTGGCGCGCAGGGTCGCTTCGGCGAGTTGGCGTCCTGCCAGCGACGACGCAAACACCTCGAACTCCGCCGTGAACACCTCGGGCACCGGGATCCTCCCGCACCCTGCCCGCAACGCGAACCGGCCTGTCTCGGCCACATCGAACAGACAGCCCACAGCCCGGCGGTAGAACACCTGCCACTGCTCAACACCATCGGCACCGGCAGCCGCACAAAACGAGTCGGCGGCCTCCCGATCCGGATGTCGAACCCCGCGCACCGCGCAGTACTCCCGGAACTGATCCCACACCCGCTAGTAGCTGGCGCGAGAGCCAGACGAGTAGCCCGCCCGCACCATAAACGCGGCTGCTTGAGCCGCCAACCCATCGACAGCAGACATCAACGATCGACCTCCCTGGTCAGACGACAGACATGACCCACCAAGGGAACACCTGGTTATGCGAAGAAGCTGGGCGCCGACAAGCCCCCTACCAGCGCAAACACCAGCAACTTCACATAACCGAAGACTTCACATCAGACGAGTTATGTGAAGCTTCACATAACTCGTCCATGCACAACACGACGGCCTTGTCGGGCGGGTTGAGGTAGAGCCCGACCACGTCCACGAGCTTTTCTTCGAACTTCGGGTCGTTGGAAAGCTTGAAGGTCTTCACCAGATGCGGCTTCAGGCCCCGAGCGGACCAGATCCGCTGAACGCTGGCCGGGCTCACCCCGGTGACCTTGGCCATCGAGCGGGTACTCCAATGTGTCTCACCATCGGGCTTGGCCTCTTGGGTGAGCCGGACGATCTCAGCGATCTTCTCGGCGGAGATCGACGCCTTGCGGCCCCGACCCTCGGCGACCTTCCCGAGCTCCCCCAACCCGTCACTGGTGAACCGCTTTCGCCATTCCCGCACGGTCGGAAGCGACACGTTGACCTGAGCGGCTATGTGGGTGTTCGCCACCCCGTCGGCTGCGGCCAGCAACGCCTTGGCTCGGATCACCAGCCTGTGGGGAGCCGTCTGCGATCTAGCGATCGACTCCAAGGTCTGACGCTGGGCTGGAGTCATCGGCAACGGTGCGGCCGGCTGGTTCATACCCGAGTCTACCCCAACTAGAAGGCTATTTGCAAGGCACTACACTAGTTCGTTAATTCGTTAGCCGACCGAACACCACATGTGCCGAGCTCGACCGGCAGGTCAGCCCCCGGCGATGGGTCGGCGGGCCCTCACGCTCCGCCCCGGCGAGCATCCCATGAAGACAACCAGGCGGGTTCTGTGAGCGCGCCTCGGACTGCTCGCCTTCTCGGCGCTGGCCGCCATCGCTGCTGGTCTCGTCGCCAGGGTCTGCTGGGATACCGAGCCCACTGCCGACCTCGCCGCCCTGCTCGTCCACCTCGGTGTCGTGGCCGTCGGGGTCGGCAGAATGCTAGATGCCATTCCGCTGCCGCCGCGGTTGGCGATCCGGGTCTGGACGCCGCCCTGACGGCACCCTCGATGCTCGTCCTGTTCGTCACCCCTGCACGGAAACCTTGGCCCCCGCTCCTTCGCAGTCCGGGCGTCCGCGGCCGAAGGGCCAAAGGCCAGGTAGCGGCGTAGCTCCACAACCACCGCGACGGAGTCGTCGCTACCCAGTCGGGCCAGGCCAATGAAACAGTAGGCGTCGAGATAGGAGGGTCGGCGCTGACGACCGCCTCCATGGAGGCGATGCCGCCTGCAGCTCGTCGCCCTTGGCCAGAACCGCCTGGGAGTCGAACAGCTCATTGCCGATCGCTGGTGGGATCGAGCCGGTGATGGTCTGGGTGGATCTCGTTGAAGTTGCGCCCCGTGCTAGCCGGGTAGGTGATAGTGAGGCGCACGTCCCTGTTCGGGGTCGATCACATAGGCCGAGCGGACCTTGGTGGTATCGGAGACGGTGGGGTGGATCATCCCGTACAGGTCGGCCACCGTGTGGTCGGGGTCAGCGATGATCGGGAAGTTGACGACCTGACCCTGGGTCCCTTCGATGTCGGCTTGCCGGCGAAGACGGCTCTCCACCGGATCGACGCTCAGCCGCAGTGACACCCAGTTGCGGGGTGCCATCTCCTTGCCTCGCCGCTGGGCGGTAGGCGGCGGTAGTCGTGCCCGGCGTCGTTGGGACCTCCTACGATCAGAAATAGTACGTTGGTCGCCGTGAGGGCATCTCGGAGCGGCCCGGGTACCGGCACCGACGTTGGTACCGGCGCTGCCTTGCTCGACAACGGTGCCCAGGAGGGCTCGCAGGGTCGGCGGCGCTGGTGGCCGCGCTGGTGGGCGGCCTTGATCGCCATCGTGCTGACCGCGACCGCCGCGGCCATGGTGACCGACCCCAAGCTGGTCCGCCGGGTCACGACGAGCTCGGGGAATGGCGCCGCGAGGCTGACCACCTACGGAGGCGGACTTGCGCCACCTTTCTCACTACCCGATCTGGCCAATCCCTCCCAAGTCCTCACTCTCGCCCGACTGCGGGGGCGCCCGGTGCTGGTGAACTTCTGGGCCTCGTGGTGCGTCCCATGTCGCAAGGAGATGCCCGTGCTCGAGGCCGCTTATCGCCGCATCCACGGCCGGGTCGCCTTCCTGGGGGTGGACACCAACGACACCCGCGGTGCTGCCCTGTCCTTCTTGCGCCAGACGGGCGTGACCTACCCCTCGGCCTACTATCCCCACGGCACCGCCGCCATCACCTATGGCCTCTTCGGCTTGCCCACCACGGTGTTCGTGGCCCCGAATGGCCGGATGATCGAGCGCCACGCCGGAGAGCTGAGCCCCGGCGCCCTGAGTGCCGGCATCTACAGGCTCGTTCACTCCGCCTCGAAGTGATCCGCCCGGAGGGCGACCCGCTTGCGCAACGCCACCAAAGGACCGTCGGTGCGGTGACCCTCCCACCATGCGGCGCGGCAAGGTGAGCGGTGCCCACTGATGGCTGAGGTTGAGCGGCGCGGCACCGTCGCCGGCAACGATCTGCTGGTTGTCCGCGGTCACGCCACGGCGCACCGGTATCGCCAGGGGGACCCTGCGGGCTCCAAGGGAGGGTCGTCGAGCGGTCCGGGTTGCATCGGCCACACCGGGTCCATCGGGCGCCAGCCAGGCTGGCGCCGGTCGCGGATAGCGGTCGGGGCGGATGCCTGGTGGTAGCGGTGGTGAGGCGCTGTCGCTGGCGGGTGGCGGCGGCGACGATCTTGGTCAGGTCAGCCTCCGTGGCAGCGAGCAGCTCCTGGCACGGATCTCTCCTGTTCCGCGACGGACTGTCCAGCCATTCCGCCCTCCTTACCCCGGCGGGAGCATAGGCGCTGCGATCTCCAAGGTCTCCGCGCCAGCCATGGCCTTCGCCCAGTGAAGAAGGGCTCGGCCCCCGCATCGTAACCATGACGAGGCTGCAAGATTCCTCAACGTACGGACTGGTTGGTTGCTCGACCCCCAAGGGGCCTTTGTAGTGACGCGCTCAACGATCAGGGTCAACACCCAGTTCGTCGGCCACCACCTACTGGGCTGCTTGACCACTACCCGGACCGGACTCGCACCGGCGAGCCCGTCGCAGCTTGTCAGGACACACCTTCACCACTGGCTTCTACCGACGATCTTTGCTGACAAGGCTACGCAGACAAGTCCCTCCTGTTCCGAACCAGCCCTGCGTACGTGCCGCTCCCGTACCCCGAGGGGACCCGACCAAGGCGCGTCGTTCGTGGCGACGTTACGACGGGTGGTGCCGCTGCTAGTCAGGTTGGTCGCAGCCGGGGTGGTGTGGGCCGCGGACGGCCATCCGGCTCTCGTAGGCGGCATGCTCAGGTCTAGTCTGGTCGTCAACGCCATTCACGACCAATCCCCACCGTGGTAGTGCTCCCCCCCTCGTCTTGGCCTACCACTGCCTCGCCCGCCACATGGAACATGAGCACACACATGAACAGGCCACGGGGTTCGAGAGCGAATGGGACAACTACGCGGCGACGACCCCAGGGTGGCGGGCCAGGCTCCGCCCTGCAGGTGCCGCTGGTGGTGACGCTCGGCTCGGCGGGGCTACCCCGGGCTAACCCGGGCTAGCCCCAATACCGTTTACTTAAGACTACAACCGTGTTATTCTCTGCTTGTGCCCCGGGCCGGATGGGTCAAGCCACAGACGGATCAGCGCCTGTCGGACCACATCTCGATCGGGGTGCTGACCCTGGTGTTCCCCCCGGAGATGGTCGATCGGGTGGTGGCTGAGGCGGGGCGCACGGAGGTTCGCCACCGGTTGCTCCCAGCCCGGGTCGTCGTCTACTACGTGCTGGGCCTGGCCCTGTTCGCTCAGGCGTCCTACGAGGAGGTGATGCGCAACCTGGTTGAGGGGCTGGCCTGGAGCTCGGGGTGGGCACAAGCGTGGAACGTGCCCACCAAGGCGGCACTGTTCAAGGCCAGGTCTCGACTCGGTCCTGAGCCGCTCGAAGCCCTCTTCCGGGAGGTGGCAGGTCCGCTTGCTACAGCGGAGACCCAGGGCGCCTGGTTCCGCCGCTGGCGCCTCATGAGCATCGACGGGACCTGCGTGGACGTGGCCGACACCGCTCCCAACGCCGAGGCGTTCGGCCGTCCGGGCACGGGGCGGGGCGAGGGGGCCGGGGCCTTCCCCCAGGTCCGGATCGTCGGGCTGGCCGAGTGCGGCACCCACGCCATCACCGAGGTTGCCATTGGCCCGTGCACGACTGGCGAGACGACGCTGACCCGTGGCCTGCTCGGCTCCCTCGGCCCGGGCATGGTGGTGCTGGCCGACCGCAACTTCTACAGCTTCACCCTCTGGAACGAGGCCAGGGCCACCGGGGCCGACCTGCTGTGGCGCACCAAGTCCAACCACGTGCTGCCCGTCGACGAACGCCTCGACGACGGCTCCTACCTCTCTCACCTCCACGAGGTGGTCAAGAATCACCGGCGCAGGACGGACGTGGTCGTGCGCGTGATCGAGTACACCCTTGGCGACCCGGGCCGCCCCGACGCCGATGCCCTCTACCGGCTCATCACCACCATCGTCGATCCCGCTGCCGCCCCGGCCCACGAGCTCGCTGCCCTCTACCCCGAGCGCTGGGAGTTCGAGACGGTCCTCGACGAGCTGAAGACCCACCAGCGGGGCCCCCGGGTGGTTCTGCGCTCCAAGCAACCCGCCGGCGTGCGCCAGGAGCTGTACGGCTACCTGTGCGTCCACTACGCCATCCGCTGGCTGATGCACGCCGTGGCCCTCGCCCGCGACGCCGACCCGGACCGCCTGAGCTTCACCCGCTCCCTCCGGGTGGCACGCCGGACCACGGCGTCGCATCCGGGTTTTTCCCCCTCGGGCCCTCGCTGACGCACGGGCGAAGGCCACCGGGGAGATCCTCTACGAGGTCCTCCCCAGGAGGCGGCTGCGCGCGAGTCCCCGCGTCGTCAAGCGCAAGATGTCGAGCTACGCCGTCAAGCGGACAGAGCATCGCCGTCACGCCCAGCCGACCCGCACCTCTTCCGAGGCTGTGCGGGTGCGTTGGCCCGAGCCAACCGAGGCGAGCGCGTGACGGCCAGGCCGAGCCGACCGCCTGCGTGGGCGGCACTGGAACGGGCGCTTACCGAGAGGCGTCCCGTCCGCGCCCGCTACCACGGCACCGAGCGCGTGCTCTGTCCCCACGCGCTCGGCTGGAAGAGGGCCCGCGCCAAGGTCCTCTCCTACCAGGCCGGCTCCTCGACGGAGGACGGACGGCGCCCTGACGACCCGCGACAGCGATGGCGTTCGATGTTCGTCGACGAGATCGAGGATCCCGTGATCACCGACAGTCGATGGGAGACCGCCGACAACTACTCGCCCGAGACCAACGGCATCGACGACCTCGAGATCTCGGTGTGATGACCGCTCGCGGAGGCACACTATCCCCGTACCCAGACCTTAAGTAAACGGTATTGGGGCTAGCCCCGCGACAGCGACCGGAGCATTGAACCGATGAACCAATCAACCAATCAACCAATCAACCGAGCGAACCTCGCCGGACGCCGCAGCGACGTCCTCCGCCCGTCAGCGATCGGACCTCCGCCGCTCAACTCACAGCGGCCAGCACGATCCCGGCGGCCAGCATCACCGCGGCGACCGCCGCGGTGACGGGTCCGGTGAGGACTGACTTGCGGCGCTCCTCTCTGAGGCGAAGCAACTCCTGGCGTACCAGGGTGTAGCCACCCAGCGCTGACAGGAACACCCCGCCGCGGCCAGGCCCGATCTCGAGGACCGCGACCAAGGACCCGGCCCCGACGACGGCGGCGAGCCCTGACTCCAACAACTGGGTGGGGACCCGCCGGACGCCCACGGTGCGGTTGGAGGACCAGACTCCCCATCGCGACGCGGTGGGACGCCCCGCACAACAGCCAGTGAAGAAGCAGCCGACGCGCCCGACCGCCATCCCGAACATCAACGCGGGTGCGGTCACATCGAGGAACACCCCGACGGCAGTCCCGGTGACGGCGAGCAGGACGGCGGCGACGAGGCTGACCCCTACGACGAGCCCTTGGATGCACCACCCTTCCCGGCGGTGATCGCGGTGGTGCAGCACCATGAACCACGCCTTGGCCCCGACGACCCCCCCTGCCACGGCCGGCACCGAGATGGCCAGGACCCCATGCAGCTGGGCGTGCACAGCCGAGATCACCGCCATTTGGATCACGAGGGCGGCGGCGACACCCAGAATGGCAAGCAACGCCCAGCTCCCCACCAGCAGTCCCGGGACCCGAACATAGGGAGTCAGGCAGGTCCCGACGGGAGTCTCTGGCGCGCTCGAGAGCCGCCAGCGGTGCCATGACCAGCCCGCCCGGTGAACCTCGAGCGCAGCACCACCCGCGCCCGC
>JAJZJY010000125.1 GCA_021809885.1 Actinomycetes bacterium | reverse complement strand
CGCGCAGCTCGTCCAGGCCCCCCCACACCCCTTCGGCGAGCCCGGCCAGCATCGCCGCGCCGAGCGCGGTCGACTCGATGCAGCGCGGCCGGACGACCGGGACCTGCAGCTGATCTGCTTGGAGCTCGAGCAGCAGCGTCATCGCCGACGCGCCGCCGTGCTGGCCACCCTCGAGCCGGCGGAGGTCCAGGGCGGGGCGCGGCGACCAGCTCGATCTACGGGCGACGCTGCGTGCCGCCCGGCGGACGGGCGGGTATCCGATGCGTTCGGTGCGGCGGCGCCGGCTCACCCGCTCCCGCCGGCTGGTCCTGCTGTGCGACGTCTCGGGGTCGATGGAGCCGTACGCCCGCGCCTACCTCCAGCTCCTCCTCGGCGGGGTGGTGGGCGCACACGCGGAGGCGTTCGTGTTCGCAACACGCCTGACGTGGATCACCCGGGCTCTGGCGCACCGGCAGCCCGACGTCGCCCTCAACAGTGCAGGAAGGGCGGCCCCGGACTGGTCGGGCGGGACCCGGCTCGGCGAGTCGCTCCTTGCCTTCAACGACCTGCACGGGCGACGGGGGCTGGCCCGGGGCGCCGTCGTCGTGATCCTCTCCGACGGGTGGGACCGTGGCGAGCCGGACCTCGCCGCCCGGGAGATGGAGCGACTGCACCGGCTGGCCCACCGGATCGTCTGGGTCAACCCCCGCAAGGCCCGTCCGGGCTACGAGCCCCTCACCGTCGGCATGGCGGCGGCCCTCCCACACGTCGACCGCTTCCTCGCCGGCCACAGCCTGGCGGCGTTCGAGGAGGTGCTGGCGGCGATCAACGGGTGAGCACGGCCGCCGGTTCGGCCTGTCCCGCCGGCTGTCAGCACCTGTCCTCATCCGGGTCGGCCACCTCCGGCGCCTGATCCAGGCGGGCCAGGTAGCCGCTCGCGACCAGCTCCACCACCGGCTCGAGGTCGGCGGGCAGCGTGTCGTTGCGACCGGTCGACGCCACCCGCTCGCGGATGGCAGCGTGTGCCTGCCGGGTACCCCGCCCGAGGGGTGACGACCCCCGCAGGTCGACCGCCTGGGCTGCGATCACCAGTTCGATGGCGGCGACCCGGGCAACCAGGCCGGTCATCTCCCCGAGGCGCCGGGCCGCGAGCGGTGCGTTGGTCGCCCGGTCCTCGATGCCTTCCGCCTTGCTGGTGCTCACGAGGTCAGCGGACACCGGGTGGGCGAGGCTGCGCGCCTCGACGGCGACGGCCTGCACGGCGACAGCAAGCTCCGCCAGACCGTCGTCGCCCGTCTCCGGGGCAACGGCCAGCCCCGACGACAGCCCGGACAGGGGTGCCTGCAACAGCTTTACGGCTCGTTCGGCGGCGGCGGCAACCACCGGCGACATTGCCAGGCGGGCGAAGTCCAGGGCGCCAGCCACCGGCCCGACGTCGAAGTTGCCGGCGGACTGGACCCGTCTCTCCGACAGCACGACGATCGGGTTGCCCTGCGACGAGTTGAGCTCGGTCTGCACGGTGGCACGGGCGTAGGCCAGGGCGTCACGTGCGGCACCGTGGATCTGCGGCACGCAGCGGAACGTGAGCGGATCCTGGAGGTTCCGTGCCGCGCCGGGTTGGTAGAGGAAGCTGCCTTCGAGCAGCCCACCCATCCGCTCGATCGTCCGGCGCAGGCCGGGATGCGGCCGTGCCTCCGCCACCGCCGGATGGTACGGGCTCACGTTGCCTGCGAAGGCCTCCAGGTCGAGTGCAGCTGCGACGTCGAGACTGGCGAGCAGTAGCTCGGCGTCGTGCACCGCCAACGAAGCGGCCCCGACCGCGAATGCGTTGTTGTTGAGCAACGCCAGGGCCTCCCCCGGCTCGAGCTCCAACGCGCTGTCGCCGACGACCCCCTCGGCCAGATCGGCCATCGGCCCGAGGTCCGCCTGGCCGACCGACCCGAGGGTGCGGACCGCTGGCATCCGGTCCTGGGCGAGGGCGGCGATGACCGCCTCCACGACGGCAGGGCGCACGCCGGCGGCCCCCGTCGCCAGGCTGTTGGCGAGGACGACCATGGCGGAGCGGACGAGCTCGTCGGACGCGGGCGGCCCCTGAGCCACCCTGTGGCTCCGCAGGAGCTGCCGGTTCCACGCGTGCCGTTCGTCCGGTCCGAGGCGGACCCGCTTGCGTTCGGCGACGCCGGTCGTCAGGCCGTACACCGACGCCTCCGCCGCTAGAGCCTCGACCACGACCGCATGGGTCTGCTCCATCCGCAAGCGGGCGGCGTCGTCGAGGGCGGCGGCAGCTCGATGGCGCCCGACGGCGACGACGTCCTCGATGGTCAGGTGCCTGCCGTCGACGACGGCAGGCTGCGCTCCGGGCAGCATGGCCCGGAGGTTACGGGGCGGCGACGGCAAGGAGGCGACCTCCGGGATGACCCGCTGGCCGACAGCAAGGCCCCCGGCGTCCGTCGTGTCAGCTCGCCGGCGCAAGGCTCAGGTGCCGGAGGTCCCGCTTGCGGCTCCCAGCTCGGGGTCGTCGCGGATCAGGGTCTGTAACTGCCGCTCCATGGTGGTGTCCACATCGACGCCGTGGACAGCGGCGGCGTGAGGGCGGACCTGAGCGAGGATGTCGTCGACGGTTGCGCCGGTCACGACGGCGTCGCAATCGAAGCCGGCGTCCCTGCAGTGTAGGAACTTGGGCATGATGGGCATCATGGTCCAACCGCCCGGCGAGCAGCCAGCGGGCCGGTCCCTGGAGCATGTGGACCGCCTTGTCGCTGCCGAGCTCCAGCGGGTACTGCTCCCGCCCACCCTGCCGCGCATCGAAGGGTGGTCCGTGGCTGTGCTGTACGAACCTGCTGGCGAAGCGGTGCTCGTCGGTGGCGACTTCTACGACTGGTTCGTGGTGCCGGGCACCGACGACGCCGTGCTCGTCGTCGGCGACGTCGCCGGGAAGGGTCCCGTGGCCGGCGCCGTCGGGATGAGCCTGCGCAAGGTCCTGAAGGGGATCACCCATGCAGTGGGCGACCCGTTCGCCGCCGTCCCGATCATGGAACGGGCGTTGGCGGACGAGCTGACGGAAACCTTCGCCAGCATGTGCCTCCTGCGGATCAGGCCGGCGAGCGGGAAGGTGACTGCGCTGCTGGCAGGCCATCCCGCTCCTTGGATCCGCCGAGCCGGTCACTTCCGGCCTCTCACTGCGCCCCCCAACAGGCTCCTCGGCATCGGTGTCGGCTCGACCGACTGGCAGACCCAGACCGTCTGCCTGGATGCGGGAGACCTGATCTTCGCGTTCACCGACGGGCTCACCGAGGCCACCCTCGAAGACGGCAGCCTCTACGGCGAAGGCAGCCTGCAGGCGTTCCTCGCCAGCCTGCCAGCCCAGTTGGCCGCCTTCGAGGTGGTGCTGCAAGCCGACGCCGCCCTACGGCGCATCGCCGGAGCCCCCAACGACGACGTGATCATCTGCGCCCTCGGCTTCGACAGCCCCGTCCGCACCGCTGCCGTCACTGGCTCGGCCACCGGCGAGGTGCGCAGCCTCCGGTTGGGCCCCGAGAGCATCTCAGCGCGCATCGCCCGACGCTTCGCCATCGACGCGGGCGCCGAGTGGCACCTGCCCGCCACGGTCACCGACCAAGTCCAACTGGTCGTCTCCGAGCTGGTCACCAACGCCGTGCTACACGCCCGCACCGCCATCCAACTCCGCCTCGCACTGCTCGACCGGCAGATCCGCGTCGAAGTGCATGACGAGTCGCCGACAGCCCCCGACCTCACCGCGCCGGCCCGGTCAGTGCTAGCCGACCACGGTCGCGGCCTAACCACCGTCCAAGGGCTCACCGACGAGATCGGCATCGAACAGAATGAGCGAGGCAAAGCAGTGTGGGCCACCATCAGCTCTGTCGTCGCCTGACAGGCAGCCGACGCTCCTATCCCAACAGATCGCGTTGCTGGTGCACCCCACAGCGCTCGCCCCTCGTATATCTGTCATCAGGTGGATGACGAAACCGGAAGTGTTGAACCTCACCGCTGACTTGGGCCGGCAGCGAGCCGGGGAGAAGGAGCGCCCGGATGGTTTCCCGATCGACTTCGGAAGGCATCGAGTTGGCCAGCACGGCTCCAGCAGAGAGGCAGCCCCCCGACCTGCCTCCGGCCGTCGCACGAGACTGCCCTCGACACTCGACGCCGCAGACCCCTCGGACCGGGCTCGGGACGAGGAGGGCGCAGCTGCCACCGACCAAGGTCTCAGGGCACTCGGGCGACTCGGTCTCGCCGGACGCACCGGGTTCCACCTGATCCTGACCGGGCTCACAGCCCGCTTGGCCGCCCTTGGTGGATCGGGCGGCCAAGCCAACGCCAGCAGCAACAGCAGACGACGACCGCCGAGCTCCTCGCCCTCCCGGCCGGACGAGCGATCGTCATCGCGCTGGGGGTCATCCTGATCATCGTCTGTGCCAAGCAGATCCGCGGTGCACTCCGGCGTCGTTGGGATCACCGCCCGGGCGTTGGTCTTCCTGCCCATCGGGATCTTCCTCATCATCTCCGCCGTGCAGCACCATTCCGGCGACTCCTACGCCACCGACGCCGAGCTGCTCCGGCTCTCCGGGCACGATTGGGGCATCGCTGTCATTGCCGCCGTCACGCCGCTTCACAGTGCCGTAGTCCGACGCGTTGGACTTTGAGCGGGGACCGCCCGCAAGGGCGCTCCCCGCGCCCGTCAGCGCCAGGTCATTGAACTTCCTGACCGACCGCGCCAGCATTCGCCAACCAGCTCACACCCAGGAGTCGAACCGAACCGTCCCCTCGGCCGGCTCCTCGACGACGACGACACCTCGGTCTGCCCCACCTTCGCTGTGCCGGGCCGCCAACCGTCCCCCCCTGTGACCCGATTCCCGGAGCGGCCGGCTTCGCTCGCCGACTGGCAGTACCCGCCCGGTAACCGGTGGTCGTTCCAGCGGGTTCGCGAGCTCCCAGACACCCGATTCCAGGATCTTGACTCCGACATCCGCATCCTGCGCTGTCATCGTGGCAGAAGCCGCCCGGCACCTTCACCTCGGCTCGGCGCGACTTACTGGTATGCTCAATCGTCGACGCGAGTTGGCCCCACAGCATTGAGTCGCTCGGCGACCCGCCCATTCCGAGCGATGTGAGCCAAGACATGTCGCCGTGCCCGTTCCCCGTCCGAGCTGAGTCCCGAGACCGTTTCAATCCGCCAGTGATTGAGCACCACAGGGACCAAGATCTCTTCGTAATGGACACGGAAGTCGTAGATGCCGATAGCCGCGATCATCGAGGCATGTCGGGAGAAGTCGACGATCCCGGCGCCAGGCATCGAGAAGCCGGTGACCTGGCGGTCGATGGCTAACATGCCCGCTTCTGGATCCGCTTGGAGAAGCGCCGACGCCAAGTCGCGGTAGAACAAGAAGTGCAAGTTCTCGTCGGCCGCCACCCGGCGCATCATTGCTGCCCCGGTGCCGTCGAGATGCCGGCCCGTGTTCCAGTGGGCGATCCGGGTGGCGATCTCCTGCAGAGCCAGGTAGACCACGGCGTCAACGATGGTTTCGCCGCGGGTCTCTTGATCGAAGCCGCTAGCTACCTGGCGCATCCGGGCCCGCTCGAGTGCGGTCAGATCGAGCGCCCGCGTGACCGATATCCAGTCTCGCATGACGATCGCATGGCGAGCCTCCTCGGCCACCCACCGGCGCGTCCACTCGCCCATGACCGAGTCCACCGGGAATACGCTGGCTATAGCATGAAAATAATGAGGCAGGTTGTCCTCGGTGAGCAGCCCGACCCAAAGGGCACTCTTCACTCCCGGAGGGAGATCCACCCCTGCTGGGCGCACCTCGCCGGAACATGAGTCCCGACCACGAGACCACGGTACTAGCTCGTGGGGGAACCATTCCTTGGCCGCGCGCAGATGCCGCTCGAACAATCGACCGGCGGCGTCTTGGACTATCTCAGACACTTCCAAGTAGTTCAACCACCTTCCCAACTCTACAGTTGCTCTGCGAACCGCACCACCTCAGTCGGCGCTCACACGCCACCCGGTACAGAATGCAGGCCGGGCGAGCCAACATGACCCTTCGGACAGACCGAAGGTATCCTACCGAACCGTCGGTACCCACGAAGTCGATCGCAAGCAGCCTCGGACACGAGGTCGTCGCCATCGGTGCCAGTGCGGACGCAGCAGCCCACCAGCCCCATCGCATCCGCCCCGCCGCCCGCTCTCTAACTCTAACTAACTAACTACTTCGCTCTGCCAATCCCGGTGGGAGGGGTGGGGTGGTGTTCCGGATTGGCGACTGGGGGATCGTGTGGACCTGTCCTGCCCCGTTCTTGGGTTCTCTCGGCGGTCGTCTCGGTCCGTTCGGGACCGGTGGGCGCGCCGGGGAGCCCTGGCGGTGAGGCAGGAGGCGGGAGGCGGGAGGCGGGAGGCGTCATGGTGGTGGGTGGGTCAGTGCCGGGACGTGAACGGACGTGCCGTTGACCGGTCCCGGGAGCCGGCGGTGTCGTTGGCGGCGAGGGTGGTGACCTCGAGACTGTTGTGGGCGACGAACACGAGCTGGTCGGCGTCGGACCGGGTGAGGCCGCGGCGTGCGAGGTGCTCGGCGAGCATCTCAACGAGGAACGGCGGGATGGGCAGGGTCCGCCGCGACGAGGAGGTCCTCACATCCGCGAACCCTCCGGTCGCCGCTACGGTCTCGGCGACGGTGAGCGTGCGGGCGAGCAGGTCGAGCCGGCCGACTCGCAGCCCGGCGATCTCCGACCAGCGCATGCCCATGACCCCGCCCAGGTAGATCATCGCCCGGCTGTCGACGTCTGTGGCGTCGGCCAGGGCAACGACCCAGGAGTGAAGCCGCTTCGACTGGTTGGGTGCCAACGAGGCCGATGCACCACTCATCAGTGGCGTTGACCGTTGCCACAACAAGGCGCTACACTGTGTACACAAAGGAGACACACATGGCCAAGGTGAAGAGCATCGGCGTCCGTGAGTTCCGCAACAACGCCAGCACGTACCTCTCTGGCTCGGAGACGATCGCCGTCAACCGACACGGCAAGGTGATCGGGTTCTACATCCCGCTCGAACGGGACGAGGACGAGGTCCGGCGTGCTGTCGCCCGACTCGGTGCTGCCGTCGGCCAGGTCCTGGAAGAGACGGGCATGACCGAAAAGGAGCTGGCACGGGTGTTCGACCTGCGACAGCCCATGCCTGAATGATCATCGTTGCGACGCCAGCGTCCTCGTTGGCGGGTTGCTTCGGAACCGCGGGCGTGACCTCATCCTGCACCCACGGGTGCAGCTCGTAGTCGCAGAACACCAGTGGGGTGAGGTCGAGCACGAGCTGGAGCGGCGTCTGTCCATCATGGAGTCCAGGGGCCGCAGCATCGAGATCATCCCTCGAAGTGCCTACGAGCAGTTCGAGGAGGCAGCTCGTCGCCGGGTCCCACGAGACCCCAACGACTGGGCGCCGGTCGCCCTCGCCATGGCCCTCGATGCTGGCATCCTGACCGAGGACAACGACTTCCTCGGCTGCGGCTGTCCCACCTGGACGGTCGAGACGCTTCGAGTGGAGCTGGGGCAAGGGACCGGATAACCGTGGCATGGCCCCCGACGGAGGAACAGCAGCGGATCATCGATCATGACCCCGCCCGGCACGCCCGGATTCTCGCCTGGCCGGGCACCGGCAAGAGTGCCACGGTCATCCGGTTCATGCTGCGACTCGGCGACGAGGGGAAGCGGGGCCGTCTCCTCACGTTCACGCGTGCGGCGACCAACGAACTGAAGGAGAAGGTTGCCGAGCATCCCGAAGTGCTCGACCCGCCGAGCACCGTCCACTCGTTCGCCATCTCGACGCTCCTCGCGAACCCCGGAGTCTCCGTCCTGCCGGAGCCGATCCGCATCGCGGACGACTGGGAATGGAAGGAACTGGTCCGCGTCCACCTTGCCGACTTGATCGACAGCACCGTCAGACTGGTCGATCGTGCGTGCGCCGAGATGGCCTCGAACTGGGAGTCGCTCGAAGAGTTCGAGGACCCGAACCTGCCCGAGGAAGTCCGCAACCGCTTCGCGGGTGCGTGGGAGCAGCACCGCCGCATCTTCGGCTACTCGCTCCTCTCGGAGCTTCCCTTCCGGCTTCTGCGCGCCCTGCAGGACCACGCCGACCTCGACCTCGGTACGTGGGACGTCCTCGTCGTCGACGAGTATCAGGACCTGAACCAGTGCGACAGACATCTCGGTCCTCAGGCAGATCACCTACCGGGGCCGGACCCTCATCGGTGCAGGTGACGACGACCAGTCGATCTATTCGTTCCGCCGGGCTCACCCGATCGGCAGGGCGCGCCGGCAGCGGCTCGCCCCGAACGGGGTGCAGGTCGTCGAGGTGGGTGCTTCCAGGTGAGGTCGGTGCGTTCAGGGCCGGATAGGGCTGTGGGTGCACCTGCCATGCACCTGCCTGAGCCGAACGAACCCACCTCGGGGCGGTGAAAGCCCTGCGGAGCGCCGCAGCCCGACTGTCGCCCGACCCAACCGGCCCGCCGCCGCTGCCCACGGCGGCGGTGGTGCCACACTGCGCGGTGGCCGCTCCTTCATCGGTGCGTGCCTCTCGGGTCTGCCGGCCCGGCCGTGACCTCCGTGCACCACGGGCGGGCCGGCGACCTCCCGGTGCCGGCGTTCCCGCTGGGGCGCCGGAGCCCCTGCCCGCCCCTGCCTGCCTCCCTCCGCCGGCGAGCTGCGCTCATCCCATCGCGGCCTGCCAGGAGCCGCCTGCCAGGAGCGTCCTCCCAACACGCCACAACTTCTCACGTGCCACCGATAGGACGGCGCCTGGACACGGCATGAAGTTCCCAGGGCACCAGAGGGCCGGAGATCACGGCACCCGAACACGACGCCTATCGGGAGCTGACGGTTCTTCGCGGTGGCGCCGGCCGGTCGGTCACGCCCCGCCGGCGCCGGCTCCCGGTGTCGCCGCCCGCCCCGACCAGCGCTCGACGGCGACGACGAGCGCCGGCCCGGCCGGGGCCTGCTGCCTGTACTGGTCGTAGCGGCGAACGAGCAGCTGCACCGCCCGGTGGTGGTCAGCCGAGCCGGGCGCAACGACGCGAGCCGAGCCGTCGGCGC
>JAJZJY010000124.1 GCA_021809885.1 Actinomycetes bacterium | reverse complement strand
GCCCGGATCCGATGGGCTGCTTGCGCTTCCAGCCGCCGTCCAGGCCGTCCATGCCGGCCTCGGGTCGCTCGAGGCCTACGCGCCGCGTGCCTGGGCGCATGCCATTGCCGACGTCGTGGCGGCCGAGTCGCCGACCGCCGTCGTCGCCCCGGGATCGGAGCGCGGCAACGAGGTGATGGCCTACCTCGCAGCCCTCAGTGACCTCCCGTTCGCCGCCAACTGCCTGGCGGCGACGCCGCCCGAGGCCGGCGGCGCCTGGTCGCTCGTCCGCAACCGCTGGGCGGGCAGCCTCCTCGAGGATGCCGAGCTCGCCACCGGCGGGCCGGCGCTGCTGACGGTGGCGCTCGGCGCCGCACCGGGCGGGGCGCCCGCCGGATCGGGATCGCCGCAGGTGGTGGCGATCGACACCGTGCCCGACGACGCCGACCTCCGCGTCGTCGTGGCCGACCACGTCCAGCCCGCAGGCGATGGCGTGTCGCTCGCCGACGCGAAGGTCATCGTGAGCGGGGGGCGCGGCGTCGGAGGCGGGGACGGCTTCGCCGTGGTGGAGGAGCTCGCCGGCTTGCTGGGCGCCGCGGTCGGCTGCTCGCGGGTCGTGACCAGCGAGGGCTGGCGGCCGCACAGCGACCAGGTCGGCCAGACCGGCACCCGCGTCTCGCCCGAGCTGTACATCGCCTGCGGTATCAGCGGCGCCATCCAGCACATGGTCGGTTGCAAGGGAGCCCGCCGGATCCTGGCCATTAACACCGACCCCGACGCCCCGATCATGTCCAAGGCCGACTACAGCGTGGTCGGCGACCTCCACGCCGTGCTGCCCGCTGTCGTCGCCGAGATCCGCCGGACCCGCGCCGAGCGGGCCGCCACCGTCTGAGTAGGAGGAGGCGCCTTGACAGGCACAACACGCTCCGGTACGTTCACTGATATATCACCCTGGGGCGAGCCCCGTCGCCCAGGGAGGGAGAGTGGGGGAGAGATGGACGACTCTGTTGGGACGGCTGGGACGGCACACGTGCCCGGCCTGGCGGCGCTCGCCGACGACGCCTCGAAGGCGCGGATCGACCGGCGCTCCTTCCTCCGCAGGGCGGCGGCACTCGGCGTCTCGGCGCCCGCCGCCGCCGCGATCCTCGCCGCCTGCGGCTCCTCGACGCCATCGTCGGGGGCGTCGGGCGGCGGGTCGCCCTCCAGCTCGGTGAAGCCGGCCGCGCCGGGAGGCAAGAAGGGCGGGACGCTCACCTTCGGCCCGTTCGCCGACGGCGAGGACTACGACCCGGCGACCAACAACTTCGACTTCCCCAACCCGCCGTTCCCGTCGATCTTCGAGGGTATGACGGCCTACGTCCCAGGCCAGCCGGCCGGCTCGCCGGCGCAGAACCTGCTCGCCGAGGCCGTCGAGGCAAGCCCGGACGGGCGCCAGTACCACTTCACCCTCAAGCAGGGCGTCGAGTTCCACGGCGGCTACGGGGAGATGACGGCCGCCGACGTCAAGTACTCCTGGGAGCGCAACGCCGGCCTCATCCCCTTGTACCCGGGCGCCCCCAAGAGCCAGACCTCCTACTACGCCGGCGACTTCGCCGGCCTCCAGGAGGTGAAGGTCACGGGCAAGTACACATGCACCGCCGTGTTCAAGCAGCCGTTCGTGCCCTTCGAGACGATTACCCTGCCGTGGACCACGAGCGGCTACATCTTCCCCCAGGCGGCCGTCCTGAAGTACGGCTCCCTGTGGGGCCACCACCCCATCGGCACGGGCCCCTACGAGGTGGTGAGCTACACGCCGCAGTCGAAGATGGTGCTGCGGAAGTTCCCCAACTACAGCGGGGCCAACGAGAAGCTCGGCGCCAAGAACTGGTACGACGAGATCGTGATCAACATGGTGCCGCTCAACGCACTGCCCAAGGGCGTGGCGCTCACCGTGGGCCTCCAGTCAGGTCAGGTCGACTTCACCTACAACCTCGGCGCCCTCGACGTCAACCGCCTCCGGGGCAATTCGGGCTTCCGCACCTACGAGCCGCTCGCGCCCTTCGACTACTACTTCATCGCCATCGACGTGCAGAACCCCAAGCTCAAGGACGTCCGGGTCCGCCAGGCGATCCGCCTGGCTCTCAACATCCCCGAGATCATCACGGCCAACAAGCTGCCCCTGTCGACCCGCCAGGACTCGCTCATCAACAAGCAGATCGGCGTCGGCTACTGGGCGGGCGCTCCGACCTACACCCAGGACGTCAAGCAAGCCAAGAGCCTGCTCGCCGCCGCCGGAGTGACCAGCCTCGACCTGCAGCTGGCCAACCCCCTCCTCGCCGAGACTCCGGGTGAGCCCAGCTCGGCCATGCAGGTGATCAAGGCCAACCTGGCCCAGGCCGGCATCAACGTGACCATCATCGAGACGCCCCCGACCTCCTATGTGTCCAAGGCCGGTTTTGGCGGGCTCGCCTACAGCTACTACGGCGGCGCGCCCGACCCGTACTACCAGTTCGAATGGTTCACGTGCAGCCAGATCGGCGTCTGGAACTACGCCTCGTGGTGCAACCCGACGTACTCGAGCGACGAGAACAAGATTGCCAGCACCTCCGCCACGGCACAGCGCGACGCCATTGCCATCGAGATGCAGAAGCTCATGGACCAGGACTGCTCCTACGTCTGGCTCAGCTCGGCGATCAACTTCGCTGCCAGCAACTCGAAGACCCAGGCGATATTCGACCGGAACGGCAACCCGCTGCTCCACTACTTCTACAGCACCTGATCGCCGCGCCACGAAATGCTGCTGTACCTGACCAAGCGCCTGGCGCTGGCGGTGATCGTCATCATCGTCATCATGGCGATGCTGGCGTTGCTCGTGAACCTGGTCCCGGGCGATCCGGCGCGCATCATCCTCGGCCCGCACGCCACCCCGCAGCTGATCGCCGAGATCCGCCGGACCATGGGCCTCGACAACCCGATCTATGTCCAGGTGTGGAACTTCATCTGGGGGGCTCTGCACGGCAACTTCGGCATCGATCCGTTCTCGAAGGCTCCTGTCGCGTCCGAGCTCGGGTCGCCCCTGCTGAACACCCTCGTGCTGAGCGCAGTGAGCCTCGTGCTGTCCGTCGCAGTCGGCATCCCGCTCGGGGTGGTGGCGGCCGTCCGCCAGGGCGGGATCGTCGACACCATCGTGCGTGGGGCCTCGATAGCACTGCTGAGCGCTCCTGCCTACGTGATCGGGCTGCTGCTGCTGCTCGGCCTGAGCGTGCGGCTGCAGGTGCTCCCGGCTCTCGGCTCGGGCAGCTTCTCCGATCCCCTCAACTACGCCGAGCGGCTCATAATGCCAGCGGTCGCCCTCTCCGCATTCTGGTGGGCCTACCTCGCCCGCCTCGTTCGCTCGAGCATGCTCGAGGTGCTCGGCGAGGCATTCGTGCGGACGTCACGGGCGTACGGCCTCAAGGAGAGGGTGATCCGCTACCGCGTCGCCTTGAAGAACGCGCTGGTGCCGGTGATGGCGCTCACTGGCCTCATGGTCGGCTACATCCTCTCGGGCACCGTCTACGTGGAGGTCATCTTCGAGCGCACGGGCCTCGGCAACCTCGCTATCGCCTCCATCGGCAACCGCAACTGGCCGGTGGTCCGGGCGATCGTCCTCATCTACGCGTCCGCCTTCATCATCGGAAACCTGCTCGCCGACGTCGCCTACCGCTTCCTCGACCCGCGCCTGCGGCTCGAGGAGGGCACTGACGTCTTCATCTAGCCCACCGGGGTCCCGCCCATGTCCGTCCAAGCCACCCAACAAGTCCTCGTGGGGGAAGCCGGCGCCGCACCCTACGAGCCGCGGGGCATGGTCGGCTTCGCCCGCGACGTGGTCCGCCGGCCCGCCGGGGCTGTGGCCGTGTCCCTCATCGCCCTGCTCGTCCTCGCTGCGATCTTCGCCCCGCTTATCACGCCCTACAACCCCGACACGATCAACGTCGCCAACACGCTCGCCGGCCCCTCCTTGCGCCACCTGCTCGGCACCGACTCGCTCGGGCGCGACAACTTCACCCGGGTCGTCTTCGGCACCCGGATCGCCCTCGAGGTGGCCCTGCCCTCGGTCCTCGTCGCGTTCGTCGTCGGCACCGGGCTGGGCCTGGCCGCCGGCTACCTCGGCGGGATGCTCGACAAGGTCCTCGTCGTCGTCTTCGACTCCCTCATCTCGTTCCCAGCGGTGATCCTCGGGCTCGCGCTGCTCTCGTTCCTCGGCCCGTCGGTGAAGAGCGTGGTCTTCGTGATCGGCCTGTCGCTCATGCCCTACTACGGCCGGCTGATCCGGGCCCAGACCCTCTCCGAGCGGAAGAACCAGTACGTCAAGGCGCAGCGCTCCCTCGGGGCGTCGCGGGGTCGGGTGCTGCGCAAGCACATCCTGCCCAACGTCGTGCCGCCGCTCCTCGTCATCGTCTCGATGGACATCCCGACCGCCATCATCACCGAGGCCGGCCTCGCCTTCCTCGGCCTCGGCGTCCAGCCCCCGACACCCGACTGGGGCGTGATCCTCGACGACGGGTTCGTCAACATCGGCACCTCCCCGTGGGAGATCATCGGCCCGATCGTCGCCCTGCTCATCATGACGACCGCGTTCACAGTGCTCGGCGAGACGATGAGAGACGTGCTCGACCCTCGGCAACGCCTGCCACGGCGGAGGCTCTTCGGGCGGAAGCTGGCAGCCCTCGATGACTGACGTCTCGCCCGGGGTGCCTGCCCTGCCCGACGGACCGGCGCTCGCCGACCGATCCGCGGGTGCCGGCGGACCGGCACCCGCCGACGCCGGGGGCTTGGTGCTCGGCATCGACCGCCTGACGGTCGCCTACAGGACCGCCGACTCCCGGCGGCTCGCGATCGACGACGTCAGCCTCTCGCTCGGCCGCTCGGAGATCCTCGGCGTCGTGGGCGAGTCGGGTTGCGGCAAGTCCACGCTCGGCATGACGATCCTGCGCTTGTTGCCGCCCAACGGTCGGGTCGCGTCCGGCTCGATCAGCCTGGCCGGCTACGGCGACCTCGGGCGGCTCACAGCCGAGCAGATGCGCTCGGTGCGCGGGCGGGAGATCGCCGTCATCTTCCAGGACCCGACCACGAGCCTCAACCCCCGCCTCTCCGTCGGAGCGCAGCTCCTCCAGGTGCAGCGGGCGCACGCAGACGGCGCCGGCGCCACGGCAAGGCAGCTCGCCGAGAACGCCGTCTCCAAGCTCGCCGAGGTCGGGCTCCCCAACCCGCGCCACGCCTTCGACCGTTTCCCCCACGAGTTCTCGGGCGGCATGCGCCAGCGCGTGATGATCGCCATGGCGCTCCTCTTCGAGCCGAAGATGATCATCGCCGACGAGGCGACCTCCGCCCTCGACGTCACGCTCGAGGCCCAGATCCTCGAGTTGTTCCTCCGCCTGCGGGACACGCATGGGACGGCCTTCCTCTTCATCTCCCACGACCTCGGCGTCGTCTCCCAGCTCTGCGACCGGGTCGCTGTCATGTACGCCGGCCGGGTCGTCGAGGAGCTCCCTGGTGACGCGGTGCTGGCCACACCGCGTCACCCCTACACCCAGGCCCTCCAGGCCGCGGTGCCCAACCGCCGCAGCCGCGGCCAGCGCCTGGCGACGATCGGCGGCCGCGTGCCTGACGTCGTCAGCTCGATCGACGCATGCGGCTTCGCCCCCCGCTGCATCTATGCCCAGGCGGTCTGCACGGCCTCGGCGCCGGAGCTGTACCCGGAGGGCTCGGCTCGCGTGCGGTGCTTCGCTTACGCCGGCTCGGCCCGTGGGCTGTTCCCGGCCTCACCGGTGACCGAGGACTGGCGCCGACGCGCCGAGCAGTCCGCTGTGGCCGGCTCCGAGCTCCCCACCCCCGACCCGGATCATCCGCTCCTGCAACTCGCCGGCCTCGCCGTGCACTTCGGGGGTGCCAAGAGCCGCTTCCCGCGCGGCGGGAAGCCGGTGGTGCGAGCCGTGGACGGCGTGTCGCTCAGCCTGGAGCGGGGCCGGATGCTCGGTATCGTCGGCGAGTCCGGATCGGGCAAGACGACGCTCGGTGAAGCCGTCGTGAAGCTGCTGCCGGCAACGGGGGGAACGATCCGCTTCGGCGGCCGGGATGTGACCCGGATGTCGCACCGGGAGACGTTCGCGTTCCGTCGACGGGCGCAGATGATCTTCCAGAACCCGTACTCCAGCCTCTCGCCGCGCATGCAGGTCGGTCAGCAGCTGATGGAGCCCTACGAGATCCACCGCGTGCCCGGCGCAAGACGCCGCAGCGTGGAGGACCTCCTGAGCGCCGTGGACCTGCCGGCCGGCGTGCGCTCGGCGTACCCGAGCCAGCTGTCGGGCGGCCAGGCACGCCGGGTGGGGATCGCCCGGGCGCTGGTCCTCGAGCCGGACCTCGTCGTCGCCGACGAGCCGACCGCAGGCCTCGACGCCTCGGCTGCCGCGTCGACGATGAACCTGCTGACCGATCTCCGTGACCGGATGGGCCTCACGGTCGTCCTGATCAGCCACAACCTCTCGCTCGTCACTACTTGCGCTGACGAGATCTGCGTCATGTACCTGGGGCAGGTCGTCGAGCGGGGGGACACCGCTACGGTCGCGAGCACCCCTGCACACCCGTACACCAAGGCGCTCCTCGCCCTCGCCCCCGACCCGGAGCACTCCGGCCGGCTCGCCCGCCGCCGGCTCCTCGTGGCGGGCGAGATCCCGAGCCCGGACTCGCCGCCGCCTGGGTGCCGCTTCCATCCCCGGTGCATGTACGCCCAGGACGTGTGCCGCCAGGAGGTGCCCCCGCTCGTGCCCGTGGCCGGTGGGGACACCCCCGGCCACGTGGCGGCGTGCCACTTCGCCAAGGAGCTCCAGGCCGGGCTGCTCGCCGAGACGGCGGCCGTCGCTGACGCCGTCGAGCCGGCCCCGAGTTGAAGCTCGAGCAACCGGGCGACAGGTCCGGCTGCCCGTGCACCCCACCAGCCGGCGGGCCGTTTGCCGGACCACGAGGAGACCAACGGACATGACGGAGCACTCAGTTGGACAGGACCGGATCCATCATGACTGGAACGCCGACTTGGAGCCGATCCTGGAGATCGACTCGGGCGACGTCGTGCACTTCGACGCGATGGTGGCGGGCGAGGGCCAGGTGTGGCTCGGCGCCTCCTACGACGAGTGCCGCTTCGACTTCGACACCATCTACAACCTGAGCGGCCCGCTGTGGGTGAAGGGTGCGGAGCCTGGTGACACCCTGCAGATAGACCTACTCGCTCTCAGGCACGGCACCTGGGGCTGGGGCTCGATCGTCCCCGGGCTCGGTTTGCTGCCGGCCGAGTTCCCCGGCGGCTACGTGCGCACCTTCGACCTGAGCGGCGGTGACGAGATCGAGTACGCCCCGGGCATCGTCCTGCGGCTGCGGGAGTTCATGGGCACGATCGGGAACCATCCCGGTGATCCCCGCCGCTCGCTGCCGTTCCCCCCGCACCGGGGTGGCGGGAACATGGACAACCGCCACCTCGTGCAGGGCGCCAGCTTGTGGCTGCCCGTGCACGTCCCTGGAGCCCTCTTCTCCTGCGGCGATCCCCACGCCTTGCAAGGTGACGGGGAGGTCTGCGTCACGGCCCTCGAGGCGCCGCTCACGGCCACCCTCCGCTTCCAGCTGCACAAGACATCGAGCGAGACGCCGTCATTCCTCGTGAGCCCGTCCGGCGTCAGCCACTTCGACGACGCCGGCTACTACGCCACGACCGGGATCTCGTCCGACCTGCTCGAGTGCTCCCGGATCGCCGTACGGAACATGGTGCGGTGGCTTTCCGACACCCACGGGCTGTCCCCCGAGGACGCCTACATGCTGTGCAGCTTCGTCGGCGACCTGCGGGTGCACGAGGTCGTCGATGCCGGCGTCTGGAACGTCGGCTTCACGATGCCGCTGTCGATCTTCCGCAACTGATCCCGGGGTGACCCACCGTGACGATGACGCATCGGGCTCGCCTGACGGCGCAGCCGGCTTGACACCCGCGAACCAGCTCAGTACATTCGAGATATATCAGTTGGGGAAGCGGTCGTGACGGGCGAAGGTCCTCGTGTCGTCGGGACCGGCTCGGCTCGGTCCGGTGAAGCCACGCTGCTGGGCTGCCTTGCAGCGGTGCACGAGCGGAGGGAACACAGCTGATGGGTCCGTCGCATACCGCCGCCGGGCGGGTCATGGCTCCCACGGTCCTCGACGTCATCGGTGACACACCTCTCGTGCAGGTGGACGGCATCTGGCTGAAGCTCGAGTACCTCAACCCGTCCGGCTCCATCAAGGCTCGCATCGCCAAGTACATGGTGGAGCGGGCCGAGGAGGAAGGCCTGCTCCACCCCGGCGACACCATCGTGGAGGCCAGCAGCGGCAACACGGGCAACGCCTTGTCGATGGTCGCTGCCGTGAAGGGCTACAAGATGCTCGTGGTCATGCCCGACGGCATGAGCCCCGAACGCACCGCCATCTCCCGTGCGTTCGGCGCCGAGGTGATGACCGTCGGCGACTTCCACGTGACCGACGCCCTCGCCAAGGCGCGTGAGCTGGGCGAGCAGCCCGGCTGGTTCGCACCCCAGCAGTTCGAGTCCGAGTGGAACGTCGAGGAGAACCGGACGTGGCTCGGCCCCGAGACGCTCAGGCAACTGCCCCAAGGCGTCGTACCGGACGCCGTCGTGGGCGGCATAGGTACCGGGGGCACCATCGTCGGCGTCGGCCAGTGCTTCCGATCGGTGAACGCCGAGTGCCTGGTGGCCGCCGTCGAGCCCGACGAGTCGTGCACGATCCTCTGCGGCGAAGTGGGACGCCACCTGATCGAGGGCATCGCCGACGGCTTCGTGCCCGGCATCTTCGCCAGGCACGGCTCGATCGTCGACGAGCTGTACCCGGTCGGCAGCGACGACGCCGTCGCCGAGATGCGCCGGCTCGCCACCGAGCACGGGCTGTTCGTCGGTCCCTCGTCCGGCGCCCACCTGGTCGCCGCCCGCCGACTGCGGGAGCGCCACCCGGAGCGCCGGACGATAGTGAGCTTCCTCTGCGACGAGGGGGAGAAGTACCTGACGGACTACTACCTGTGAACGGACTACTACCTGTGAGCTGCCTGTGACCGCGCATCA
>JAJZJY010000123.1 GCA_021809885.1 Actinomycetes bacterium | reverse complement strand
AGACCTCTCCGCATTGCCGATCAGCGCGTCGAGTTGGGCGAAGACGGCATCGACGTAGGCGACGGTGATGACCTTGGGAATCGGCCCCGTGGCAACGCCACCACCACCACCACCGCCGCCAGTCCCAGCCAGCGTCGTGGCCGTAGTCGGCACGCTCGGGTCCGATACTGGCACGCTCGTCGCTGACCCCGACGTGCCCGTCGCCGGCGCCAGCCCCGTCGCCGCTGGGGCTCCGGGCGAGCCTGAGTCCAGAGCGCCCCGTGGCGAGGTCTTCGAGGACGCGACGTGGTGGGGCGAGGGGCCGCAGCCCGCCGCCACAGCGACGAGGGCCGCGCACAATGCTATCCCGACGCGCTTCATAGTACCGCACGCACTGTCGCGCTCCGAGCGGCCTACGACAAGATGAAATTGCGCCGGCCGTGTGACTGCTGAGGCTCCTGGGAGTGCTGTGGGAGAACCGGCCTGACGTCGAGGACGACAATGCCGATTGCCGTGGGACCGCCCGCAATTTCTGGGAATGCGGTATTCAGCCCGCCACGGCGATTCGCGGCGCGGGCGTGAAGCGGACCGGCAGGCGTTTGATCCCCCCGACGAGTGGGATCGCCCGGGACTGCAACAGCTCGGGCTCGGCGGACGGCTCGAGGTCCGGGAGCCGCGTCAGCAGCTGCCGGAAGAGCACCGCCATCTCCCGGCGGGCGAGGTGAGCGCCGAGGCAGAAGTGCGGCCCCGGCCCGCCGAACGCCACGTGCGGGTTGGGCTGGCGCCGCAGATCGAGGCGCTCCGGGTCGGCGAAGACACGGGGGTCCCGGTTCGCCGCCCCGTAGAACAGCACCAACTTGTCGCCTTCGCTGAACTCGTGACCGGCAAGCACAACGTCCCGAGTAGCCGTGCGCCGCATGTAGGTCACAGGCGAGGCCATCCTGAGGATCTCCTCGACTGCCGTGGAAGTCATGCTGTCGAGATCGTTCCGCCAGGCATCCTTCTGGTCCGGGAACTGAGCCAGGAGGTGGACCCCGTGGCTGATGGCGTTGCGGGTGGTGTCGTTGCCCGCGGTCGTGAGCAGGACGAAAAATGGGGCGAGCTCCTCGGGCCGCAGCCAGTCCTCGCCGACATCGGTGTGTACGAGGGCAGTGGTCAGGTCGTCTCGGGGGTGCTCCCGCCGGTCCTCGACGAGCTCGGTCAGCAGGCCCGTCAGCTCGACGCCGGCTTCGATGATGGCGGCGAACACGTCGTCGCGCCCCCCGAGGGCCTCGGCATCGCCGGCACCGAGGATCACGTTGGTGCAGCGCAGCACGGTCGAGAACTCGCTTCTCGGGATGCCCAGCATGTCGCAGATGACCAGGAGCGGGAATGGCTCGGATACAGCGGATACGAAGTCGGCCTCGCCCCGCTCGCTGATCCCGTCCAGCACCTCCGTGCACACCCGCTCCACCGACGCGAGCAGTCCCTGCAGGTGGCGTGGAGTGAACTTGCGCGACACGATCCCCCTCTGTCGGGCGTGGCGGGGGTCGTCCATGACGATGATCGAACTGAAGTACTCGAGGGCGTCAACCGGCAGGTCGATGATCGCCGTCGACCCCCGCCCCGAACAGAACTCCACCGGCCGCCGGCTGATCTCCAGCACCTCGGCGTGACGGATCGCCCCGTAGAAGTCGAGCGTCTGGCCGAAGATGGCCTCCTCCTCGTGGCCGTGGACGAATGCTGACGCCTTCCTCCAGTCGGCAAACACCCGCATCCGGTCGGCGAGAGGCCGCCGCCAGAACTCCACGTTGGTGATGAGCGAGGAGTCCACCGGCACGGGCGCGTAGCGTACGGGCACGGACATGCCGCAGAGGGTTCGGGTGATCTGCAGCGCCTTCCCCGGCGTCGAGGAGCGCGCCAGCCACGGGGCGCCGGCGTTCTTCGCCGGCCGGCAGTTCCTGCACGTCTGGCCGGAGGGGCACCACGAGGACGGCTTCCCGCACCTCTGGGCCGCTGCTCCGTCCGGCGTACAGGACGAGATGACGAGGACCGAACCCGACCGCTACTTCAGGCCGCCCTACGTCGGCGGCCGCGGGTGGATCGGGCTGCACCTCGACGGCGACGTCGACTGGGAGGAGGTGGCTGCCGTATGCGAGGAAGCCTTCCGGACAATCGCTCCCCGCAGGCTTGTCGTCGACCTGGACGCCAGCCGCTGACGCCTGGACCCGACTCCCCTGCCGCGTCGCCTGGCCGGCGCAGCACGGGCGCCGGCGTAGGAGGTCGGTGCGTTGACCGGAGGTCGGTGCGTTGAGGGGGATATTCGGCCCCCTGTGCACCGACCTCCCGGTTGCGGCCGCCACCCCACGCCGCCCCGCCACCCCACGCCACCCCACGCCGCCCCACGCCACCCCACGCCGCCCCGCCACCCCACGCGGCCCCCACCCGACCCCCACCACACCCCACCCGACCCCTACCGACCCACGGCGGCGACGGCCGCCCCCGCCAGCCTGACCAGGTCCGCCGGCGGCAACTCGAGTTCCAGGCCCCGCCGGCCGGCGCTCACGAAGACCGTCGGGAAGCGAGACGCGCTGGCGTCGACGACCGTAGCCAGCTTGCGCTTCTGGCCGAGGGGGCTGATACCGCCGACGACGTAGCCGGTGGCGCGCTCGGCCTCGGTCGGATGGGCCATGGCCGCCTTGCGGGCACCGAGGGCGCCGGCCAGCTTCTTCAAGTCGAGCTCGCCGGAGACGGGCACCACCGCCACCGCCAGGCGCTCGTCCGCCACGACGACGAGCGTCTTGAACACCCGGTCCGGGTCGACGCCGAGCGCCTCGGCCGCCTCGGCGCCGTACGACGGTTCGTCGGGGTCGTGGTCGTAGCGGTGCACCTCGAACGCGACGCCGGCCCGCGCCGCCAGCGTCACGGCCGGGGTCGGGCCGGCGGCGGGGCTCACGGACCGGTCAGCGTAGCCAGCCGCTCGGCGACGAGATCCAGCCGCTCGTCGGGGACCACCATGGCGAAACGCACGTAGCCGGCGCCGGCCGGACCGTACAGGTCGCCCGGCGATCCGACGACGCCGAGATCGCCGGCGAGCTGCTCGGTCCACG
The DNA here is from genome assembly GCA_021809885.1 of Actinomycetes bacterium. Classification (GTDB taxonomy): domain Bacteria; phylum Actinomycetota; class Acidimicrobiia; order Acidimicrobiales; family Palsa-688; genus JAKAQB01. The sequence continues at coordinate 6,045 of JAJZJY010000123.1, read as the reverse complement.
CCCAGGCGTCGCCGCCGGGCGCACGCACCCACAGGTAGAGCCCGCCGGCGGGCAGGTCCACGGAGGCGCCGGCGGAGCGCAGCAGCCCGGCCATGCGGGCGAGCCGGCGCCGGTAGGTCTCCCGCTGATGGGCGGCGTGGGCCGTGTCGGCGAGGGCGGCGACGGCGGCTCGCTGCGCCGGTCCGGGGACCATCATGCCTACGTGCTTGCGAACTTCCCGGAGAAAGGTGACGAGCTCACCGTCTCCCGCGTAGTGGCCCACGCGGAGGCCCGCCAGATTGGAACGTTTGGACAGCGAGTGGACGGCGACCACCCCGTCCATACCGGTCGAGAGGATCGTGGCCGGGGAGCCCTGCCACGTCAGCTCCACGTAGCACTCGTCGCTGAAGATCGGCACGCCCCGTGCCCGCCCCCATCCCGCCACCGCCGTCAGGTCCTCGATGGCGCCGGCGGGGTTGGCCGGCGAGTTGACCCACACCAGCAGCGCCCGTTGGGCGTCGGCCGGGTCGACCGCCGAGAGGTCGAGCCGCCAGCGCTCGTCGAGGGGGACGGGAACCGCCCGCAGCCCGGCGAGCTCGGCGCCCATGGCGTAGGTCGGGTAGCTGACGGCCGGGTACAGCACGGTGTCCCTGTCGGGCCGGCGCAGGTGCAGCCACTGGGGTGTGGTGGCGACGAGCTCCTTGGTGCCCACGCACACCCCGACCGCGTCGGCTCCGACATCCACCCCGAACGTCCCGGCCAGCCAACCCGCCACCGCCTCCCGCAGGGCGGGCGTGCCCACCGACGGCGGGTACCCGCCGACGCCCTCCCCGGAGGCGAGGGCGGCCACGACACCTGCGGGCGGCGGGTCGACGGGCGTGCCGATCGACAGGTCGACGGCACCGCCCGGCAGGGCCGCCGCCTTGCGGCGGGCCGGTTCCAACCGTTCGTAGGGGTAGGCCGGCGGCTCCCAGCCGGTCACGACTGGAACTCACGGAAGCGAGCCTTGCCCGCCCCGTCGAGGCGGACCCGGAGGTGGGCGCCCTCCGCCTCGTGGGTCTCGACGAGCACCTCGCCCTCCCGGTGGACGGCGGCCAGCACGTCGCCGTGGTCGTAGGGGACCACCATCTCGACCACGTCGAGCGACGCCCGCAGCCGGTCGCCGACGGCGCGCAGCAGCCCGTCGACGCCGTCCCCTCTCAGGCCGGAGACCGCCAGGCTGCCCGGGTGGCGATCGGACAGGCGCTTCGCCTCCCGGGTGACGTCGGCCTTGTTGAACGCCAGCAGCTCCGGGACGTGGCCGGCACCGATCTCTCCCAGGGCGGTGCGCACCGCCTCGATCTCGCCTTCGGGGTCGGGGCTGGCCGAGTCCACGACGTGCACGAGCAGGTCGGACTCCTTCACCACCTCCAGGGTCGACCGGAACGCCTCGACCAGTTGGTGGGGGAGCTTGCGCACGAAGCCCACCGTGTCCGACAGCAGCACCGTCTCCCCGCCGGGCAGCTCCAGGCGCCGGGTGCGGGGATCGAGGGTGGCGAAGAGGCGATCCTCGACAAGGACGCCGGCGTCGGTCAGCCGGTTGAGCAACGTCGACTTGCCGGCGTTGGTGTAGCCGACGAGCGACAGGCCGAAGAGCCGGCTGCGCTCCCGGCTCTTGCGCTGCAGGCGGCGGGTGGCGGTGAGCCGGCCCAGGTCGGCCTCGAGCCTGGTCGTGCGGCGCAGCAGGCGGCGGCGGTCCTCCTCCAGCTTGGTCTCGCCCGGCCCGCGGGTGCCGATCCGGCCGGCCTGCTGGGACAGGGCGAGCCCGCGCCCGCGGAGGCGGGGTAGGCGGTAGCGGAGCTGGGCGAGCTCGACCTGCGCCCTGCCCTCCTCCGTCCGGGCGTTCTGGGCGAAGATGTCGAGGATCACCGCCGTGCGGTCGATGGCGGTGCGGCCGAGGATCTTCTCCAGGTTGCGGGACTGGGCGGGGCTCAGCTCGTCGTCGAAGACCACCGTGTCGGCGTCGACGGCTTCCGACAGGTTCCGCAGCTCGGCCGCCTTGCCCTTGCCGATGTAGGTGGCCGGGTCGGGGGCGTCACGGCGTTGGACCTCCCGGGCGACGACGTCGGCGCCGGCGGTGTCGACGAGGAGCGCCAGCTCGTCGAGGTGGCGCTGGGTCTCGTCGTCGGTGGCGGGCGGGACGGTGACGCCGACGAGGACGATCTTCTCCCGGAACCCGCGTTGGATCAGGCTCACGGGATGCACGCAGTGCAGTCGGCAACGTGCTCGCTCGGGCCGGCCAGGTGCGTCGCGCCGTCCGGGTCGAGGCGCACGGCGACCGGACCACCCGGCTGGTGGACGGTGACAGCCGGCCCCACCCGGCCCCAGTGGTGGAAGGCGACGGCGGCGGCCACCGAGCCGGTGCCGCAGGCTTCGGTCTCCCCCACACCCCTCTCCCAGACGCGCATGGTGAGCTCGTCGGGACCGGGCCCGAGGGCGACGAACTCGACGTTCTGGCCGCCGGGCACGGCCACCTCGAGCCGGGCGCCGAGCGTGGCGACGTCCACTCCGGCAGGGTCGGGCCCGGCGACGACGAGGTGCGGGTTGCCCACCAGGACGGCGAGCTCCCCGTGACCGACGTTGCAGCGCTGGGCATCACCGTCCACGGCGGCGACACCCATCTCCACGTCGGTCCACGCGGAGATCGGGCCGCAGCGCTCGATCACGAACCGGCGGGGGCCGGCCGGCGTGGCCACCGCTGCCGGTACGCCCTCGGCGACGACTCCGGCGTCGAGGGCGGCGTGCGCCAGGCAGCGCATGCCGTTGCCGCTCATCTCCGCCTCGGAGCCGTCGGCGTTGAACAGCCGGAAGGTGAGCGGCTCGGTCGTCGCCACCACCAGCCCGTCGGCCCCGATGCCGCGGCGGCGGTCGCACACCCGGCGGGCCACAGCGGCGTCGAGGGTCACCGCCGGGTCGAGCGCCACGAGGAAGTCGTTTCCCAGGCCGTGGTACTTGCGGAGGGCGAGGGTCGTCATGCCTGGCCCCATTCTCCCAGCAGCAAGGCACTGTCGGCGAGTGGATTGCCGCAAGCCTCGTACCAGGTGATGCGCGGGTCGCGCCGCCACCACGCCCGCTGTCGGCGGGCGAACGACCGGGTGCGGCGCACCGCCTCCGCCTCGGCGTCGGCGAGGGGGACCCCACACTCCAGGTGGGCTAGCAGCTCCCGGTAGCCGAGCGCCTGGCGTGCCGTGCGGGACAAGCCGGCGGGCCGGCCGGCGAGGGCCCTCACCTCGGAGAGCAGGCCTTGGTCCATCATCGTCCGCCAGCGAAGGGCGATGCGCTCCGCCACGGCGGCGGGCGGCAGCGACAGGCCGGCGATCCGCCACGGCACCGGCGGGTAGGCCTCCATGCCGGGACCGTAGGAGGAGAAGGGCCGGCCGCTGCCGAGGGCCACCTCCAGGGCGCGCAGGACCCGCCGGCGGTTGGCCGGCTGCATCCGGGAGGCAGCGAGAGGGTCGAGCTCGGCTAGGCGGCGGTGGAGGGCGGCGGTGTCGGGTTGGGCGTCGAGCCGTGCCCGCACATCCGGGTAGCGGCCGGGTGGGGTGAAACCGTCGACGAGCGCCTGGAAGTACAGGCCCGTGCCGCCCACGAGCAGCGCCCGCCGGCCGCGCCCCTCGATGCCCGCCAGCGCGTCGCGGGCGGCGGCGAGCCACCGGGCGACGGTCCACTCCTCGGCCGGGTCGGCGAGGTCGATCAGGTGGTGGGGCACCGCCGCCCGGGCGGCGGTGCCCGGCTTGGCGGTGCCGATGTCCATGCCCCGGTACACCTGCATGGAGTCGACGGTGACGATCTCGACGTCGCCGAGCTCCAAGGCAGCGGCCAGGGCGGCCTCCGACTTGCCCGACGCCGTCGTGCCGACCAGGGCGAGGTGGTGCGGACGGGTGCTCAGCCGGCGGCCACCGGGATGCGGGTGCGGTGCCGGGGTGCGGAGATCACCTCGACCAGCTCCCCCACGAGGAAGTGGGGCGCGGCGCGCACGACGTGCACGGCACAGAAGGCCCCGGGGCGCAGGCCGGGCGAGCCCGCCGGCAGGTGGACGAGCTTGTTCTGCCGGGTGCGGCCCGACACCATGGCCGGGTCCCGCTTCGAGCGGCCCTCGACGAGGACCTCCTCCACCCGGCCGACGCGGGCTTGGTGACGGGCGAGGGCGGAGCGCTCGACGACGACCTGGAGGCGGGCGAAGCGGGCGGCGGTGACCTCGGGGGCCACGAAGTCGTCGGGGCAGGCAGCAGCCTCGGTGCCCGGGCGGGGGGAGTAGACGAAGGTGTAGGCGCTGTCGTAGCCGGCCCGGGCGGCGACGTCGAGGGTGGCGTCGAAGTCGTCCTCGGTCTCGCCGGGGAAGCCGACGATGATGTCGGTGGTGACCGCCAGGTCGGCGACGGCGGCCCGGGCGGCGCCGAGCCGCTGGAGGTAGCGTTCGGCGGTGTAGCCGCGGTGCATGGCGGCGAGGACCCGGTCGCTGCCGGACTGCAACGGCAGGTGGAGGTGCTCGCAGACGGCCGGCTCCTCGGCCATGGCGGCGATCGTCTCGGGGCGCAGGTCCTTCGGGTGGGGGCTGGTGTAGCGAACACGTCGGATCCCGGGCACATTTGCCACCGCTCGCAGGAGATCGGCGAAGAGCGGGCGCGCCCGGGGGCGATCGTCGCCCGCCCAGGTGGGGCCGGTGAGGGCCGCGCCTTTCGTCCAGTCCGGATCCCCTCGCAACGCCAGGGTCAGGTCACGGCCGTAGGAGTTGACGTTCTGGCCGAGCAGTGTCACCTCGACCGTGCCGTCGGCGGCCAGGCGTGTGATCTCGTCGACGACCTCGCCAAAGGGGCGGCTCGCCTCCCGCCCCCGGACCGCCGGCACGATGCAGAAGGCGCAGTGGTTGTCACAGCCGACCTGTATGGTCACCCAAGCTGCCCAGCCCGCGTCCTTGCGCACCGGGAGGGCGGAGGGGAAGGCGTCGTCGCCGCCCTCCTCCCAGATCTCGGTGACGGGGCCGGCGGCGGCCGCCCGGGCGAGCAGCTCGCCGGCCCGCCCGACATTGTGGGTGCCCCACACGGCGTCGACCCACGGCGCCCGCTGCCGGACGAGCTCCCGGTCCTTCTGGGCGAGGCAGCCGCCGACGGCGATCTGGAGTTGCGGGCGCCCGGCCTTCAGGGTCTTCAGGTGGCCGAGGGCGCCGTAGAGCTTGTTGTCGGCGTTCTCGCGGATGCAGCACGTGTTGAGGACGACGACGTCGGCGGCGGTGGGGTCCTCGGTCGGCACCATCCCGTCCGCTTCGAGGATGCCGGCGAGGCGGCGGGAGTCGTGCTCGTTCATCTGGCAGCCGTACGTGCGGATCAGGTACCGGCGGGCAGGTGCGGACACGACTGACGATTGTAGGAGGTGGGGGGGGCCGGTGCCTGGGCGGCGAGGTCCCCGCCAGCAAACTGTGAGTGGAAAGGACACAGGGTGTGCACTTTTCACTCACAGTTCACGCCGGCCCACCCCCGGCGCCGGCCCACCCCCGGCGCCGGCCCACCCCCTCACGCCGGCCCACCGCCCGGCGCCGGCTCCACGTCGAGATGGACGCCCTTCACGGACAGCCGGATCGCCGTGCGGGTCTCGCCGTCGATGTCGACGGTGGTGAAGGTGGGCGAGCACGTCAGATCCAGCCCCGACCCGTCGACGAACATACGGGCGATGGCGATCGCCTTGACCGCCTGGTTGAGGGCACCGGCTCCCACGACCTGCACTTCCACCTCGCCGCTGGCGCGCACCAAGCCGGCCAGTGCCCCCGCCACGGCGTTGGGGCTCGACCTGCTCGACACCTTGACGACTGCAGCCACGCGCTTCTCCGGGCTCGCAGGGCGCACCCGGCCCTGGGCGCTCCCGCCGGAAGGTTCGCCACCGCGCTGGCGCCCCCCTCCCGGCGGGAGGTTGTTACCCAGGGGTCAGTTGCACTCAGTCGTTGAGGGAGATGGGCTCGTCGTCCATCGGGTCGGCGCCGATCGGTACGTCGCCGGCGACGCCGAAGCCGATCATGCCGGAATTGGCCCGCAC
>JAJZJY010000122.1 GCA_021809885.1 Actinomycetes bacterium | reverse complement strand
CCGCGAACGCGTCCCAGGTGGCTGTTTCGAGCCGTGCGATCGTGTACGCCCCCGAGGTCACGGCCGTTGGTGCATCCCTCTCAGGCATTGGCAGCACGGTCCAAGAGAACGGCAAGCTCGGGCGGGCGGGTGAACATCGGCCAGTGACCCGAGTCGATGTCGACGTAGTCGAGGCGCCGGACTCGCGCGAGCTCGGGTACCTCGCCGCCGTCGATCCATTCCTTGGCCTGCGTGGGCGAAAATTCGGGGCAGATGAGGGTGACGGGCACGTCGTAGCGCCGTTCTGTGCCGAGCGTGACGATTCCCTTCACCACGCCTGCGGGAACCGGAATGGCCCGAGCCGCAATCGCCGCGCGCTGGCGCTCGTCGAGATCCGCAGAGTCGGGACCCTCGAAAGACTTCCAACCGGGGAACGGCACCACCCCGTCCACCACCGGGAAGAAGTCGGCGTAGGCCTCACCGTCACCGGAGGGGAAGCCACCGATGAGCACCACACGTGCCACCTTGGCCGGCTGGGCGTCTGCCGCCATCCACGCGAGCGTGGCGGCCGCTGAATGACCAGCGACGATGACGGGACCGGCAGCAGCAACAGCAGCAGCGACCACTGCTTCGCGCTGGTCGTCGAGCGTCGCCGTCGCTGGCGGTGCTCCCTGGCCTGGGAGAAAGAGCGCGACAGGTCGGTGGCCCAGGTCTCGGAGGCGCGGCACGACACCATCCCAGGCGGACCCGTCGAGCCACAGGCCGGCAATAAGCAGGATGTCCGTCATCGTTGGTGCTGCCTTCGCCGTCGATCCCGTCGTCGCCACCGTAACGGCATTACCGGACGAAGGACTTCCGGTTTACAAGATCTGCCGTAACCTCGTGCCGTGGCGTCAGCACCAAGCCCCACCTCCCGGGCATTACAGACGCTCCAGATGCTCCAGTTCCGACCCGGGGCGACGGCGAGCCAGATCGCTACGAGGCTCGGCGTGAGCGAGCGGGCCGCCCGGCGATACGTCGAGACCCTGCGAGAGGCCGGTGTGCCCGTCGAGTCGTCGCGCGGGCGCTACGGCGGCTACCGGCTCGGTCGCGGGGAACGTCTGGCGCCTGTCGCTTTCACCGAAGACGAAGCGTTGGGACTCGTGATGGCCGTGCTCGAGGCCCATCCGGCGGCCGTTGACACCGAAGAACTCGTCGGCTCGGCGCTCACCAAGGTGATCCGAGCACTCCCAGAGAGCGTCGGCCACCAGGCGGCGGTGCTGCGCGAGTACGCGGCTGCCGCACCCGACCATCGTGGGGAACATCCGGACCCTGCACTCATGAGCGCGCTCGTCGTCGCCGTCGCGTCGCACCGCCGAGTCCAGCTGCGCTATCGGAGCGAAGCCGGCAATGAGTGGGAGGAAGAGGCGGAGCCGTGGGCAGTCGTCGTCCGGCATGGTCGCTGGTTCCTCCTGTGTCACTCCCACCGCGTCAACGCCCTTCGCGGCTACCGGATCGATCGGGTGCAGGCCGTGGTACAGACCGCTCAGGCCTTCACTCCGCCCGAGGGTGTGGATCCCGTCGCGGTGCTCGAGGAGAACCTCGGTGAGGGTTGGACCTTTCCGACGCGCGTCGTCTTCGAGGCGCCGCTATCGGCGCTCTCGGCTTGGATACGCCCACCCATGGGGCGCCTGCAGGAACATCCGAGGGGATGCCTGCTGGTCGGCAGCACCAACAACCCCACGATGTACGCACAGGAGTGGCTCACGACGATCCCGTTCGCCTTCCAGGTCGAAGGCGGAGACGAACTGAGAGCCGCGGTCTCTGCGCTTGCGTCGCGGTGTGCGGCTGCGGTCGCGAGTGTTGGTTCGTTTCGTGGCGGACTTTCCGTGTCGAAGTCAGACGAAGCACAGCGATGCTGAGCCAGCGCGTCAACGAGCTACCAGCCGGACTTGCCGCGGCGCTTCGGGAGGTACACCGCCGCCTGGACGACGCCGGTCTGCGCTGGGCACTCACCGGCAGCGCGGGACATCGGCTTCAGGGAGTGCCCGTAGAGGTTCACGACCTCGATGTCCAGACCGACGAACCTGGCGCGTGGGCGGCCGATCGCGTCCTGGCAGAGCTCGCGATCACACGACTCGCTCCCCGTGCATCTGAACGGATGGGCTCGCTATTCGGCGTGTACCAGTTGGGACTGGCGCGCGTCGAACTCATCGGGGCCGTGAAGCACCGGCGCACTCCTGACGATCCCTGGCATCAGGCTCTTGACCTCACGAGTCACGACGTTGTGCGGGTGCGGTGGGAACATCTGCACGTCCCGGTGGTATGCCTCAGATACGAGGTGGCGGCGTATCAGCGGTTGGGTCGAGAGGATCGTGCGCAACTTCTGGCCGAGCACGTCGCGCACCCTGTCAGTGCAGAAAATGCCATTTGTGGGCGGTCAATTGGGCTTTGACGCCTGGTCTCCGGCGCGGCGAGCATACGGCGAAGATTCTCTCGTTCCTCTACCGAGCGTTCTGCCGCGCCGTCCAGCTGATCCGAGGCATCTGGCGCGGCAACGTTGGCCTCGCCGTCGAGGACGCCATACTGCGCCATGAAGTGGCGGTCCGGTGGCGCTCATCGGCGACGCCGACTCCATCAGACTACGAAGAACCGACCGTCTGGGTGGTCTCATCCACGAGTCCCCGATGGTCGCTTGAGCTCAGCGGACGGAGTTCTCGGCACCCACATGCCAACGATGTGTACCGACTCCGGTAGCCCGGTCAGGCGGCGACGGTTGTATTGGCATGGAACTTCTCATAGGCGGCGGGCGACGGCATGTTGAGACTGGATCGACGGCGCGTCCGGAGGCGCTCGATGGTCCAACGCGCGAACCATTGACAGTGGGATCGGACAGGCGTTTGCTTAAGCTCGACGACTGCGGTGTTCGCAGCGCCGTCCAGGAGGTGCAGCATGACCAATGGAGTCATGGGCGGTCCCGAGCCCGACGAGGAGGGGACCGGCATCATGGGCGGAGACTCGTAGGTCTCTCGGCTGTCGGTGCCGAGAACGCCATCCACGGACTTCGCCGTGGACTTTGACGTCTGGGCTCCTACGCGTCGAGCTTCCGGCAGTGACCCTCTCGTTCCTCTCCCGAGCGTTCTGCCGCGTCTTCCAGCTGATTCGACTCATGTTCCGCCGTGACACCGACATCGCCATCGAGGTCGTCATGCGGCGCCATGTCGATAGACCGGCGCTGGACCCGGCGGGCCGGGCGGTGCTGGCGGGACTCGCACGACTGCTGTCCCGCCACCGTCTTGGCAGCCCTTTCGTCCAGCTGGCAACCATGCTCCGCTGGCACCGGGGCCTCGTCGCCAGGCACTGGACATACCCGCATCGCCGTCCCGATCGGCCCCGCATCGCGAAGGGAGTCTCCGCGCTCGTCGTTCGCTTGGCGAAGGAGAACCCGACTTGGGGCTAACGTCGCATCCACGGCGAGCTCACCACCATGGGCCTCGTCATCGCCGACTTGAGCATCTGGGCGATCCTGAAGCAGCACGGTGTCGTACCGTCACCGCGGCGATCGGGACGAACCTGGGCGAAGTTCCTCGCGACCCAAGACTGTTGGCGTGTGACTTCCTCCATGTCGACACGGTCCTTCTCCGCGGGCTCTGCGTGCTCGTGTTGATCCACCACGACCCGCGGCTCCTACGGATCGCCGCCGTGACCGACAAGCCGGTCGCAGCATGGGTGACCAAGCGGGCCCGCAACCTCTCCATGGGCCTCGCCGACCAGGTAACCGCGGTCAAGTTCCTCATCCGTGATCGCGACACCAGGTACGCCGCTTCCTTCGACGCCGTCTTTGTCGCCGAGGGCGCCAGCGTCATCAGAACCCCGGTCCAGGCCCCTCGGGCGAACGCCATCTGCGAGCGCGTGATCGGCGCTATCCGGCGCGAGTGCCTTGACCGGACATCCTCGCCACCGCCACTTGGAGGCCGTGTTCGGCGAGTACGTCGAGCATGACAACGCCCACCGACCCCACCGCTCTCTGGACCAGCGTGTACCGAATCGCCTCGATTCGACTCCGGTGGCGATCGCGAAGATCGAACTCGCCAAGCTCCGAAGAAGCGACCGTCTGTGCAGCCTCATCTACGAGTACCGGATCGGTGTCTGATGAGCTGGGTGGATGGATTCTCGGCACCCACAGGGTGGAAGCCGGCGCCGGGCGCCTACGACTACGCGGCACAAACCTGCTCGACCGATCCCACCTGTGGACGACCACGAGAAGTCGCGATCGGCTGATCGCAGAACGCGAGAATCCCTGATCCTCGACAGGGTGGGCAGGTTCTCCGCTCGGCTCCTGCCTGACGATCGCGTCGTTGGACCCTTCGGACGACTCGGTGCTCGCTCTCGAGACCCCCACCAGGGCGGCCCAACCTGCGGGTTCCGGGTCAGCGAGGAGACGAGCTCGCTCGCCTACCTCTCCGACCATCACTCGCTCGCCCTCGGACCCGGCCCGGTTGGCGTCGGCGAGATGCATCCGAACGCGCTCGCCCTCGCTCGCGACGTCGACCTTCTCACCCCGACGCGCAGTACCTCGTCGAGGAGCTACCCGACTTCGCTCCCTTCGCCCACTCCTGGGGCGAGTATGCGGTCTCGGCCGCCGCGGGCCGCGAGGTCTGCCTGTTCCACAATGCTCCGCGCGCACCGACGACGCCCTCATGAGCTCGCTGGCAGGTTCGCAAAGTCGGCAGTCCCCGCACGCATCGCCTTCGACGGGCTGGCGCTCATCCTCGGCGACCCAGACCGCACCGGAGTGAGGTCAGTCGGACACTGACTCCGTTGTCGCTCCGTCGTCGCCGGTCCCCACGTCGACCGCCTCGGCATGCTCAAGCGAGCGGCTCGGGTGCGTGAGCGCGAGGCGCGTCCGGGCGCCCTCGAGGAGAGCGGGCGAGGCGCTCAGGCTCGAGAGGGCGTCGAGGAAGTCGTCGCCCCCGATCCTGAGCAGGCGGCACTCCGAAGTCGCCGTGACGGTCGCGGTGCGCGGCATGTGGCCGAGCAGTCCGATCTCGCCGAAGTAGGTCCCCGCTCCCAGCGTCCGTAGGGCGACCGGCTCACTCCCCTCCCCGACGGCGCTGACAGCGAGATCGCCGCCTTCGATGACGTAGAAGGCATCGGCATCGGCGCCCTCGGCCACCACGACCGTTCCGGGCGAGACGAACGTCTCGGTCGCTGAGCTGGCGAGTCGCTCGAGACTGGACTGCGAGGCACTGGCGAAGAGGTCCAGCCGCTCGAGGATGGCCACCCGTGGAGCCATCGCAGCCGCCTGCACTGACGCCAGCCGGTCGGCCTTGAGGAGGCGGGGAAGGGCGAGGAGGCAGAGCGCCGGGATGCCGAGGCCATAGACGAGCATGGCGGGATGCAGGCCGGCTCGGAGCAAGATCGGGGTGACGAAGGCGCCGAGCGAGATGGCGCCGAGCACCAGCGCGAAAAAGGCGCCGAAGACGCGGGCGACCATCTCCTTCGGCGCGGAGCGCTGGAGTGCGGTGATGGCCAAGGTGTCGACGACGAGCGTTCCTGCGCCCCGCACTGCTTGCAGCACGACACCGACGACGGGCTGGTGGACGACGACGAGGAACGCCGTCGGCAGACAGTAGACGGCCATCCCGCCGAGGATCGCCCCAGCGAGTCGGGTCCTCGCAGCGAGCTTGTTGACGACCGCCGCACCAGCGACGCCACCGACTCCAAGCCCGGCGAGGAGATAGCCGTAGCCCGAGGTCCCGGCATGGAGCTGGACCCGGGCGATCGGCACGAACAAGACGGTGTCGGTGCCGTAGACGAAGCTCGCCAGCACGCTGAAGGCCACGAACGTGGCAACACTCGCAGAGGACACGAGCGCCTTGAAACCGTCCGTCACCTGGCGGAGAGGTCCGCGCCGCCCTCCGTCGGTCACGTCGCTCGGTTCGCTGCGCGCCGACATCCGCGTGAGGCCGAGCCCGGCCAGAAGGAACGCCACGGCGTCCATCGCGATGGCGAGGGCGGGGCCGCCGAGCAGGAGTAAGCCGGCCCCCACGGCGGGCCCGAGGACGATCACGACGTTGTCGATGGTGGCGTTGAGGGCGTTGGCTGCCGCCAGATCGCTCTCATCCACGACTTGGGGGACGAGCGCGGCAACGGCCGAGCGGTACGGCGTCCGCACGAGAGCGGTCAGGGCGGCGAGGCTGAGAGCGAGGACCGGCGCTCCCTTCTGCCATGCGACCGCCGCTAGGCCCAGCTGCAGGACGATCCCCAGGGCGTTCAACACGATCATGAGACGCACGCGCTCGAAGCGCTCCGCGATCACACCGCCGTAGGCACTGAACACGAGGGCAGGGAGGAAGCGACAGAGAGCCGCCGCGGAGACCCACGCAGCCGAATGGGTGCGCTCGAAGACGAACACGACGAGGGCGACGTTGTACGCCCAGGCGCCCGTCGCCGAGACGAGTTCGGTGCCCATCAGCCACCGGTAGTCCCGTGACCGGAGGGCCGACCGGTACCCCGAACGCCGCGACTCGCCTCCGGACATCTCCGATCCTCCCCCCCGTGCGCCCGATGAGGTTAGCGACCGATCTGGCCCGCAGACAAGGAGATTCACCTGCATGAAGGCTTCTCAATGAAGGGGAACCGGTTGTCAAGGCTCGTGGGTGGGCCGGCGTGGCTTGAGGTGGCGACGCGCCGGTCATGGGCCCGGCGCCGCAGCCGGCGGGCCTCACCGATGAGCGCACGCCCGACACCGCTGCCCCGCCACGAGGGATCGACGGAGATGGCGTACAGCTCGCCAACATCCTCCGCGTCCGCGTTCCGGACGGGGTCCACCGTCGTGAACCTGCAGATCGTCGCGTCCGCGACAGCGACCGTGTTCAGGAATCGGGCTCTCCTGACGCATCCGTGGGTGCCCTGGCCTGCTGACACGCGAGCAACGCCGCCCCCTGCCTAGCGTTTCGGGCTCGGCAAGAGTCCCAGAAACCCAGGAGGAAGACGGCGTTGCTCGGAGCCAACGTATGGCGCAGGATCGTCGGCGTCGACAAGCAGACGGTCATCGAAGATGTCGATGTCGACGAGGAGCCGGATGCGGTCGTCGTCCACGTCCGGCCGCGGCGCTCGACCAAGCGCCGTTGCGGGCGCTGCGGGGTCCGTGCGCCCGGCTATGACCGAGGCGAGGGCCGCCGGCGGTGGCGGGCCCTGGATCTGGGGACGGTGATGTGCTTCGTGGAGGCAGACTCCCCGCGGGTCAACTGTCCTGAGCACGGCCCGACGGTCGCGCAGGTCCCCTGGGCCCGCCATGGCGCGGGCCACACCAAAGACTTCGACGACCAGGTCGCCTGGCTCGTCACCCACAGCCCCAAGTCGACGGTCGCTGAACTCATGCGCGTCGCATGGCGCACCGTCGGGGCGGTCATCGCCCGGGTGGTGGCCGACGGCCGGGCTGCCCACGACCCTTTCGAGGGGCTGGTACGCATCGGCATCGACGAGATCAGCTACAAGCGCGGGCACCGCTACTTGACCGTGGTCGTCGACCACGACTCGGGCAGGCTCGTCTGGGCAGCCGTCGGTCGGGACAAGAAGACGCTCGAGTCGTTCTTCGATCTGCTGGGCGACGAGCGTTGCAAGAAGATCAGGATCGTGACCGCCGACGGCGCGACATGGATCGAAGACGTCGTAAAGGCCAGATGTGCGAACGCGACGCTGTGCATCGACAGCTTTCACGTCGTCCAGTGGGCGACCGAAGCCCTCGACGAGGTCCGCCGAGAGGTGTGGAACGAGGCCAGATCGAAGGGCATGCGCGCGTACGCAAAGGAGCTCAAGGGCTGCCGCTTCGCCCTGTGGCGCAACCCCGAGGACCTGACCGAGCGCCAGGAGGCGAAGCTCTCGTGGATCGCAAGGGAGAACGGTCGGCTCTATCGGGCGTATCTCCTCAAAGAGCAGCTGCGCCTTGCGATCCGCAGAAAGGGGATCATCTCGCTCACCATGCTCGACACATGGCTGGCGTGGGCCGCACGCAGCCGGATCCCCGCCTTCGTCGAGCTCGCCAGGAAGGTCCGTCGCCACCTTGCAGGCATCGAGGCCGCGATGATGAACGACGTGTCGAACGCGTTGATCGAAAGCACGAACACGAAGCTGCGAGTGCTGCACCGCATGGCCTTCGGGTTCGCAAAGCCCGAGCACCTGATCGCCCTCGCGCTGCTCGACCGCGGCGGCTATTGCCCGGCTTTGCCGGGACGCTCAGCGCCGGCGCTTGCGGCGCTTGGCTGATGACGGCCGCGGCGGCGTCCCGGGCGGGGTGAACCGGCCCCTGGGCTGGCGCGGTGACAGGTGCTGTCCGAGCAGGGCGTCGCGTTCGGCTCTCGGCCGGGCATTGAACCGGGCGATGAAGGCGTCGACGCCCGCCTGGTCGTCGAGCGAGACCCCCTCTGCGAGCGCCTGGCCCCACAGCCGCTTGCCGAAGCTCTGGCGCCCCGCTGTGGCCATGTTCGCCCGGAACTGTTTCTCGATGCGAGAGAGGTGCTCCAAGAGGCGCTCGGGCGGATCGCTTGCTTGGTCGAGGAGACCGGTCTCGGCCAGGAAGCTGATGAAGGCCCTCGCCTCTTCCAACACGTCGTCGAGGTCGTCGTCTTCGACGATGACCTTGGCCGGGTAGAGCTCGAGGTAGACCTCGTCGAGATCCGCGCAGCTCCAGCGGGTGAGGTGGCCGTCGAGGTAGCCCCACTTGTAGTGCAATGGCGACTCGGGCGCCTCGGGGTCCACTTCGAGACCCTTGTCCGCCGACCAGGTGCCGAAGCGTTCCTTGAGGTCAGCGCTGGCCGCTTCGTAGTCGTCCTCGTCGTCGGGCTGCCAGCTCCTCGAAGCCACCACCGCGCCATCTTGGCGGACGCGACGGTGATTGCGGGTCTGCGCGTCGTCACCGGGGCCAAGCGGCACCAAGGGGCGGTCAAGGGACGGCGGAGCCGAGGGCGGACACCTGTGGCCCCCCGGCCCTTGACGGCCCCGCTGTCGAACACGTCGGCGACTTCACAATGGGTCGTGCCAGCCGGCTCGTCCGGCTGGCCTGACTGCTCAGTGCGTCACCGCGACGTGGCGGTGGACGGGTTCAGCCGCCCACGGATCCGTCACAAGAGCCTGAATTACACCGTCGCCGACA
>JAJZJY010000121.1 GCA_021809885.1 Actinomycetes bacterium | reverse complement strand
CCACCGCGAGTCCCCCCATCACGTAAGGGATCACTCCGGAGGCGACGCCCGTGGCGTTGATGGCCAAGGCCGCGGCTCCGATCCCGGCAACCACCGCCGTGCCACCGACCGCCAGCGCCTTGCCCTGGCCTCGCAGCACCAGGTAAGCAGCGGCGAGGAGGAACACCCCGACCACCACGGGGATGGCGTAGGCGGCGGGGTTGGAAAGGTTCACGATCAGCGCCACCGCGGCCAGGCTCGCCCCGATAGCACCGTAGAGACGACGGCCCTCCTTGACCAGGGCCGCCTCCTCTTCCTCGAAGGGCCGGGTCTTGCGAGGGTCCCAGATGGTGTAGCCGATGTCCTTGAGGATGGCGACCAGCGCCTCGGGGCGGACCCGGGCCGGGTCGTAGTCGACCAGCGCCTGCTCGTGGGTCAAGCTGACCGCGACGTTGCTCACACCGTCTTGGCGGCCCAACGCCCGCTCGATCGTCCCGGTGCACAAAGAACAGTGCAGCCCGCCGATCTTCGCCCGGAACCTGGCCCCTCCTTCGGGCAGCTCCTCGGCCCAGTACCCACTGCCGGAGCTAGACCCTGGCTCTTTCTCCGGCGCGACGGTCGTCATGACTTCACCTCGAAACCGGCCGCAGTGATACCGCTACGCACCGCCGCCTCCGAGCTCGCCTGGTCGACGACAACGATGACCCGGTCGGTGGCGTGGTCAGCTGTGACCCGACGGACGCCCTCCAGCTTGCCCACCGAGCGCTCTATGCGCTCCTCGCAGGACCGGCAATCCATGCCGGCGACGATCAACACGAGCTCATCCATGACATCCACCTCGACCTGTCGGGATCTGTTCTCCCCCGACTAACACTCAGACTAGGGCTTCCAGTAGCTGGAAGGTCAAGGAGATGTTTCTAGCCGATCAGATAAGGGGCTTCACGTGGTGAATCGAGGTGACACACCCACCGCCAACTCCGGGATAGGTGACGCTGCTCTGGCAGACATGGCCCGGAACCCCTCGGCGTCGAGGCAGTCGTTGCCGCCTCGGTCTACTGGCGCGGATGTTGCAGTGTCACTGGCCGGTGCTGGCGTGGCGCGGCTGAGCGAGACACCGGACCGACCGGACCGCACCGCGGCCCCTCCCCAGGGGGGTAGGCTACGTTGGCTGGAGGTGAAGAGATGATCGAGCGCTACAAGCGCGACGTGCTGCTGCGACTGAAGACGGTGCGCGGGCATCTGGACGCGGTGATATCCATGGTGGAGCGCGAGGAGTACTGCCCGGAGGTGATGAAGCAGGTGGGGGCGGTGCAGGCGTCGCTGGAGAAGGCGAACCGGGTGCTGCTCGCCAACCACTTGGAGACCTGCGTGTCCGACGCGATCCGTGAGGGCAGCGGCCAGGACAAGATCGCCGAGCTGCTAGACGCCCTGCCCTACAGCTCGGCGCTCACCGACTTCCGCCACCTTGCCGAGCCGTTGACGCCGCACGGGGAGCCCGCAGCAGAAGGCCGCCGGTGAGCGTCGGAGGCGCCCAATCATGCCCGCCGCCCGGGCCCGAGGGGACCCCCGGCTGTGGCACGGGGCCACTCGGTCGTCTTCGTTGGGTGCTGCATGAACTGGTCGGGATCGTTCGACTCCGGCTTGCTTCCCGGCGCGGGCGGAAGGCGAGGTGACCCCACTCCTGGCGGTCAGCGCGCTGTCCGCGCTGGGCGACCTGGGCAGAGCGCTCGAGGAGGCGTTCTTCATGTTCTGGGAGACCGCCTGGGCGTTGGTGCTCGGCTTCGGCCTGTCGGGGGCGGTGCAGGCGTTCGTGTCCCGCCAGGCGATGCAGGCCAAGCTCGGCGACCATCGCCCCGCGTCGATCGCCCGGGCGTCGGGATACGGCATGGTGTCGTCGTCGTGCTCGTACGCTGCGAGCGCGATGGCGAAGTCGCTGTTCGTCAAGGGGGCGGACTTCGTAGCCGCCATGGTGTTCATGTTCGCTTCGACCAACCTGGTGGTCGAGCTCGGCATCGTGTTGGTGGTGCTGATCGGCTGGCAGTTCGCCGCCGCGGAGTTCGTCGGCGGGGCGATCATGATCGTGGCTCTGGCACTCCTCGGCGCCGTCGTGCTCACCGGCCGGCGCGTCGAGACCGCCCGAGAGCGCCTCTCCTCCGGCGATGGGGACGACTACGCCGACGACGCCCTCAGGAGCGAACCGTGGTCGCGTCGTCTGCGCTCCAGGTCCGGCTGGGCGGACGCGGCGAGCTACACCATGGCTGATCTCACCATGCTGCGCCGCGAGATGCTGGTTGGCTACCTGATCGCCGGCTTCCTAGCCGCGCTCGTCCCCACCGCAGTGTGGAACACCGTGTTCCTCCACGGCCAGGGCGCCTGGACCCGGGTCGAGAACGTGGTGGTCGGCCCGTTCATCGCGATCATCAGCTTCGTCTGCTCGATCGGCAACGTCCCCCTCGCCGCCGCCCTCTGGCACGGGGGGATCAGCTTCGGCGGGGTGGTGAGCTTCGTCTTCGCCGATCTGATCGCCATGCCCCTGTTGTTGATCTACCGCAAGTTCTACGGCGGCCGCTTGGCCCTGCGCCTCCTCGCGGTGTTCTGGGTGGTGATGGCCGCAGCAGGCCTGGCCACCGAGGCGATCTTCGCCGCGGTCGGTATCGTGCCCACCTCCCGGCCGCTCCGGGTGGTGCCCGAGCACTTCTCGCTCGACTACACCACCGTGTTGAACATCGTGTTCGTGGCCGTCTTCGCGCTGATCTACTGGGCTTACCGCAACCGCGAACGCCTCGGCGGCGGGGCCCGCTGCGGGATCGACCCGGTCTGTGGCATGCAGGTCGAGCGGGCCAACGCTCCGGCCGCCGCCACCCACCAAGGCCGACGGCTCTACTTCTGCTCAGAACGCTGCGCGGAGCGCTTCGCCGCGGACCCGGACCGGTTCACCCGAGCCGCAGCGGCTCCCGATGCGTCCGACGGCGCCGCTGGCGGTGACCCGTAGACCGTGGCGGCGAAGTCGCCCAAGGGCCGCAAGCTGCGGCGCAGGGGTCAACAAGCACACTGCTCACCGCGCCAGGCTCGGATGCCTTCGCGGGCTGCGACGACGGCGATGCCCAGCGCTATGGTCGGGTCGAGCCACCAGGCGCCCGGCCACGCAGCGGTGATCGCGAGCACGGCCAGCACCGCAGCGGCCTGCGCGCCGCAAAGATAGTTCTGGGTGCCCTCCCCGCTGGTCGCCGCCGACCCGAGCCGCCGACCGAGCCGGTGCTTGGTGTAGCCGAGCAGGGGCATCTCTAGTATGGCGACGGCCGTCAGCACGATCCCGCCCAGGGTGGCTTCGGCGTGATGACCATCGAGGAGATCCGCGACGGACTGGGCGGCAATGTACGGCGCGATCAACCAGAACGAGATGGCCACGGCGCGCTGTGCGCGGTGCTCGGCGGTCTCCGACAGGGTGCGGGTTCCGCTGAAGCGCCACACGACGATCACGCTGGCCAGTCCCTCCACGGCGCTGCCGAGCGCCCAGCCGATCAGCGAGATCGACCCGGACACGAATCCTTGCCACAGCCCGACGCCGCCCTCGACGCTCATCCACGCCAGGCTGACCCACGCCAGGCGCCGCGCCCATCGCGCCGCTGCCAGCCAACCCTCATCCGCTGAACGCCTCAGTGGACTTGCCGCAGCGGTATCGGCTGAGAGGCCACGGGCGCCGACGCATCCCTCCCCAGAGTCATGGGCTCTTGGCTCCGCGCGGGCCGGCCGGAGGTGGCCAGGCTGGAGCCGCTCCCGCTCAGGCACCGCTCGCAGCGCTTCCTCCTGCGGGGGGCATCGCGGCGACCGGAGCGCGGCACTCGGGGCACAGCGCGACCGCGCTGCCAGTGGCGGTCAGCACCGCTTCCGCGGCAGCCAGAAGATCGTGCAACTCAGGGCGAGCCAGTCGGAACAGCGACGCCCTTCCCAGCGGCCGCGAGGCGACCAGGCGGCAGCCACGTAGGCACGCCAGGTGCGCCGACACCGTTGCTTGCGCCAAGCCCAACTCGGCTACCAAGTCGATCACCCGGGCCTCCCCGACCGCCAGGCGGCGCAGGATCGCCAACCGTCCCGGATCGCCCAACGACCGAAAAAGCGCCGCCGCGGGCGCCAACTCGACCCGTCGAAGTTCCATAGTTGGCGTTGTCATCGTTGGTTGACGATACCACAGGGATCAGTCAGCAAAGACCCGTGCAATGGGCCCCGAGCGATCCCCAGCCGCTCCCCCTTCCGACGACGTGCCGCCTCTGTTCGGGCAGGGGCGTCGCCAACGTCGAGCGTGAAAGGCCCGATCATCAGCGCCGCTGCATCCCTGCGCGCCGGACTGCCCGGTGACCAGTCGAGTGCGAGCCCGTCATCGCTCGTCGACGGGTTGGCGGACTGGCGGACTGGCGGACTGGCGGACTGGCGACGATGCCATTTCCTCTGGCGCATGGGCGCCCGAGCCGTCCCTCCCTGTCTCGTCGGCCGCCTCGGGGTACGACTCCGGCCCCACTTCGAAGGGCTCTTCGTCGAGGCTGAGCGTTTCTGCAACCCCCGGGTGGGTGCCAGGCGCGGGGCTGCGGAGCGCGGCGTCGACGAGGGCGCAGTCTTCTGCGCTCGGCGAAGATGTCGGGGCGGGACGGGAGCGGCGGAGCGCGACTAGAAGCCCGACCGCGGCGGCGGGGATGGCCACGGCAGGCACCCACCACACCAGACCGTCGATCCCGCTGGCAGGTGGGGACTCGAGGATCCGGGTCCCGTACCGGCTGACCAGGTAGGCGCGGATCTGGGTGGGGGTCTCGCCGGAGCGGAGGCGGCGGGTGATGTCGGTCTTGATCGCCTGGGCGGCGTAGGTGTTGGAGTCGGCGACGTTCTGGCCTCCACAGACCGGGCAGCGGACCCCGACGGCTATGGCGTTGACCCGCTCTGCGAGGCTCGGCGGTGGGCCGTGGCGCTGCGAGCCGACGACCAGGGCCGCCGCCGCGAGGAGCAGCAGTGCGGCCCAGGTTATTACCCGCAGAGCGTTGCGGACCCTCACAAGTGCCTGGCTTTGGCCAGGGCGAGGAGCCGGTCGAGGCCCGTCGCGGTGGAGGCGCCGGCGAGTTTGGCGACGACGATCCCGTTCGGGTCGACCAGGTAGGTGTCGGGGATCTGGCCGACCCCGTAGTCGAGAGCGAACTGGCCGCCGGGGTCGAGCACTGCCGGCCACTTGCCGCCGTCTGTGGCGAGGAAGCGCTTCACGTTGGCCGCGGTGTCGTCGTAGACGACCATTACCAGCTGAACGTCCCCGCCGCGGTGCTCGGCGGCGAAGCGGGCCAGCTGGGGTTGCTCTAGGCGGCAGGCGACGCACCAGGTGGCGAAGAAGTTCACCAGCACCCACCGGCCCCGCAGCGAGCTGAGACTGGTGAAGGCATAGGGGGTGACCGACGGGCCGGCGATGGGAGGGGCGCGATGGCCGAGGAGGGGGCTTCGGACCTCGACGTTGGCGGCAGGGGGCGCCTTGGCGAGGACCACGGTGAGAAGAACAGCGATGGCTCCGACCCCCGCGCCGAGCCAGCGGACCCGGTGACGGGACCTTCGAGCTGTTGTGGGGGAGCTCGGGGCGTGATCAGCTTCTGGCACGGTTTCGACACCAGTCGCGTGGGGGACCGTCACGGGCCGCTACCTCCTGAGCTCGTCTACTCGGGTGCTTCGCTGACCGGGGTGCTTCGCTGACCGGGGTGCTTCGGTGTCGACGGCTGCGAGGCGTGGACCGCTTGACGTTCCGGCCGGGTCATTGCAAGACGGTTTCGGGGCCGAACATCGCGTTGAGGAGCTGGTCGAGGCGGCCGTTGGTCATGGCACCGACCTGGCGTCCGAGGAGGCGCCCCTGGGCGGACACGAAGAACGTTGCGGGCAGCCCGTAGACGCCGTAAGGGACTAAGCCGAGGGGATAGGCGACGCCGGTCTTGGCGGCGAAGGCGATCACCGCGGGTCGGCTGTCGTTGGTGTCGACGCCGACGAAGTCGACCTTGCCGGCGAGGCGCCGCGCCGCGACGGCCAGGGCC
Organism: Actinomycetes bacterium; assembly: GCA_021809885.1. Taxonomy (GTDB): domain Bacteria; phylum Actinomycetota; class Acidimicrobiia; order Acidimicrobiales; family Palsa-688; genus JAKAQB01. Next base: position 3,141 of record JAJZJY010000121.1, on the reverse strand, counting down.
GGCATCTCCTTGCGACACGGCGGGCACCACGACGCCCAGAAGTTGACGACCACCGGCCGCCCAGCGAACCCGGCGAGCGACACGACATCGCCGGGGTGGCGGAGGTCGGGCAGCGACCACGACGGTGCAGGTCGACCGGGTTCCTTGTCGAAACCGCCGGAGGGGGGAAACAGCGCTCCGGGGGAGGTGACGCTGATGGTGGCGGTGTGGGGCCGGGCGAGACGGGCGGCGCTGACGCCGGCGAGGGAGCCGGCGAGCACCGCAGCGAACGCGAGCGCCCACCAAGCCCGAGTGGCCCGGGACCTTGCCTGGCGGGGCGGCACCGGGCCCGAAGGGCTCGTGGGCGGCGGGGAGGGAACGTCGCTGTGGCCGATGTCGGGGTTGGTGGGGCGTTTCACAGCGGGGGCCATGCCAGGCGAGCAAAGCGGTCCTGGAGCGGGATGAACAGCAGCCTCCACTCGCCGGTGAGGAACAGCACCCCGACGCCGACGAGTAGCAGACCGCCGGCTATCTCGATCGCCCGGCCTCGCCGGCGCAGCCAGGCGAGCGAGGTCCGGGCCCGGGTGAAGCCGACGGCGAGGGCCAGGAACGGCAAGCCGAGCCCGAGCGAGTACAAAGCGAGAAGCCCGGCGCCGACGGCCACAGTCGAGGCGGTGGAGGCGACGGCGAGGACGGTGGCGAGCACCGGGCCGATACAGGGCGTCCAGCCGAACGCGAAGGCCATCCCGAGAGGGAACGCCCCCTTTGGCCCTTTGGGTATACGGGCCAAGTCGAAACGCCCCTCCCGGGCCAGGAAGCCGACCCGGACAATCCCTATCGAGGCGAGCCCGAAGGCGATCATGAACACCCCCGAGACATCCAAGATGACCGGCAGGTGGCGCAGGAGCAGTGAGCCGACGAGGGTGGAAGACGCGCCCAGAGCAGTGAAGACGACCGTGAAGCCGGCGACGAACGCCGCCGAGGACCGCAGCACCAGCCTCCTGGCTCGCGCCTGGCCGAGCTCGGCGACCGGCAGGCCCGAAACATAGGAGAGGTACCCGGGGATGAGGGGCAGGGCGCAGGGGGAGCTGAAAGAGAGCATCCCGGCGACCACCGCCAGCAGCGGCAGCGCCGGTGACATCAGCGCCTACCGCTGCAGGTACACATAGGAGCTGACGGCCATCGCGGCGACCATGGCCACGCTGAAGGGAAACACCCCGAAGCCCACCCAGCGAGGCAGCATCCAGGCGCGCCCGCATGAGGGCACAGGCTGGTCCGCGACAGGCGCTGGAGGACGGCGCCGAGCCGGGGCGTTACGCAAGAGGCTGGCTCGAAGCGAGTGGCCTGGTTCGGGGCGGGCGTTGTCGTGGGACGCCGGGCGGCTCATAGGGCACCATGATGCTACTATGAGCCCTAGTAGGTCCAGCTGGACTTACTAGGTCCAGATGAAGGAGCCCCCACATGCCCGAAGTCCTCGTCGGCCTGATAGCCCCAGGCGCCCTGTACGGCTTGGCCGCGCTGGCCTGCCCGGTGGGGATGGGGGTGATGATGTGGCTGATGATGCGCGGCGGGCGGCGCAACCAGCAGATGGGCCAGCCCCCGATGCCCATGAGCGGCTCGTTCAACCCTGACTCTGAGCGCGAAGCCGAGCTGGCGCGCATGCGAGCCGAGATCGACCAGCTGCGCGCTGCGCAAGCCGAGCAGTGGGACTCGACCCAACAGGGCTCGGGTCCGAGCATGCAGGAACGACGGTGACCCTCCTTGCTCCCGGTCTCGTCCTCGCCGGGGCAGTCGTCGCCACCTACCTTTTCTGCGTCCGGCCGATGCGCCGGGGCGGATGCCCCATGGCACAGACGGCCCAGCCGCGCTCTTCTCACCTCGAGGCGCCCGCCACGGTTTCCTCGGACCTCGACGCCGAGTTGGCCCGAGCCCGCCGGGAGCTGGCTGTGCTGCGAGAGCGGGCCGCCTCGACCGAGCACACGCCGAGCTAGGTGGCCATGGCGAGGACCGGCGGCGACCTGGAGCGGCCAGATGTCGGCTCGGCCGGGCGTGGGAGCGATGCGGTCGAAGCGGAGAGAGTACGGCGCGTCTACGAGCGCCTGGCCCCCAGCTACGACCGGGTGATGAACGTCGTCGACCGGCTAGTCTTCGCCGGTGGGCGCGACTGGGTCTGCGCCCGGGCGAGCGGGAAGACCCTCGAGGTCGCCGTCGGCACCGGCCGCAACCTCGGCCGCTACCCGCCCGGGGTGAGCCTCACCGCCATCGACGCCAGCCCGGCCATGCTGGACAGGGCCCGGGACCGCGCCGCGACCCTGGGATTGAGGGTCGATCTGCGAGAGGGCGACGCCGAACGCCTGGAGGTCCCCGACGCATCCTTCGACACCGTCGTCGTTACCTTGGCGCTTTGCACCATCCCCGACGACGGCAGGGCGGTCGCCGAGATCGCCAGGGTTCTGCGCCCCGGCGGCACGCTGTTGGCCTTGGAGCACACCGCGAGCCCCCGCCCGCTGGTGCGTGCCGCCCAGGGACTCGTCGACCCGCTGGCGGGGCGCTCGGGCGACCACCTCCTACGTCGCCCCGATGCTTTGGTGGCTGCGGCCGGTCTGGTCATCGACGAGGCGGAGCGCTCGGCGCTCGGGATCACGCTGCGCCTCGCCGCGCACAAGCCGGGCCTCGTGAGCCCCCCGATGTCGTCGCCCTGAGCCTCGATGGCCACCAAGCTCGCCGGCCCGAGTCCCCGTGCCGGCCGGCGCCGCTACCGTGGTAGGGGTAGGAAAGGACCGATCGACGTTGTCAGCGCTGAGACCCTTCGGGGATTTGGAGTCGGCGGTCATGGACCGCCTATGGGCAGCGGAGCGGCCGCTGCCGGTGCGCGACGTGCTCGAGGACCTGCGCGCTGAGCGTGCGTTGGCCTATACGACGGTGATGACGGTCATGGACAACCTGCACCGCAAGGGTTGGCTGACCCGGGAGATGCAAGGACGGGCCTACCTATACCGGCCGGCGGCGTCGCGGGAGGCCTACGCGGCGGGCCTGATGGCCCAGGCGTTCAACCAGGCCGGCGACCCGACCGCCACGTTGGTCCACTTCATCGAGGCGATGTCCCCCGATGAGGCCGCCGCGCTGCGCCGGGCGCTCGGCGAGCAGCTGGGCACCAGAGGG
>JAJZJY010000120.1 GCA_021809885.1 Actinomycetes bacterium | reverse complement strand
GTCGGCGGAAAGCTGGTCGCTTTCTCCGAACCAGCGGACGCGCTGCGCGCGGGCATCGGGATCGTCTACCAGGACCTCGCTCTGTGCGAGAACCTCAGCATCGTCGAGAACATCTTCCTTGGCCAGGAGGTCACAGGCCGGGTGCCCCTGGTGCGCGCCCTCGCACGCGGGGACATGGCCGGGCAGGCCAAGCAGCTGCTGGAGTCGCTTACGGGCAACGCCTGGGACGTGCACCAGCAGGTCGCGTTTCTGTCGGGGGGTCAGCGGCAGACAGTCGCCATTGCCCGGGCGATCCTGCTCGACCCCAAGATCGTCATCCTCGATGAACCGACAGCTGCGCTGTCGGTTCGCCAGGTCGATGAGGTGCACAAGCTGATCGGACGGCTTTCCGACCAGGGTAAGGCCGTGTTGCTCATCCTGCACGACCTGAACGAGGTCGCCGCGCTCGCTGACGTCGTCATCGCCCTCCGACACGGGCGGGTGATCGGTGTATCGCAGCGGGGGGCCTACACGACCGACCAGCTGCTGCTGGCCATCAACGGCGTCGGGAGCCTTCCCTCCGCAACGGAGAACGACAAGCCATGACACGACTCCCCTTCAGGAACCACGATGTCGACGGACGCCATTTGGTCAAGGCGCCGGAGGTGGGAGCACCGACTCCGGCAGTCGCGTCCATTGCCGCATCGATGCCCGGGGTCCCGGCCAGCGGCCAGACCGCCGGGGACACCCGGCGGGTCCTGGCCGCGCGTGTCGCGCACTGGTATGCACGACGCCGTACCGCCGCCGTCGGTGTCGTCATGGTCCTGGTGTGGATCCTGTTCGACGCCTTCAACAGCAGCTTCCTCACCACACAGAACATCGCCGGGCTCATCGACCAGATCGTCCCCGTGGCGGTGCTGAGCATCGGCACGGCCACGGTGCTGCTCAGCGGCGAGATCGACCTGTCGGGCGCGGCCGTCGGCGGTGTGTCCGCTGCGCTGGTGGCCCGCCTGAGCGTCAATGCCGGGCTGCCGCTGGCCCTGGCCCTGGTGCTCGGGCTCGCGTTGGCCTGCGCCATCACCGTCGTCGAGGCCCTCATCGTCACCCGTATCGGCGTCCCGTCGTTCATCGCCACGCTCGGCGGGATGATTGCCCTGGGTGGGGTCCTGCTCCTCGTTTTACCCTCGACCTTCGAGGTGAACCTTGCCGGTACGTCGCTGGGTGCCATCAACACCACGACCGTGCCGGCAGTGGTCGGCTACATTCTCGCACCGGCGTTGGGGGCTGTTGTCGGGTGGCGCTCCTTGCGACAGAAGATGGGCGACGATATGCCCAGGTCGCGTCGCTTGATTCAGGCGGGAGCGGGACTGTCCGGGACGGCCGGGCTGGTGGCCATTGGCGTCATGACGGCCTACGTGCTCGGGCAGCAAGGAGGCATCCCTGTCCCCGTCCTGGTCATGGTGGCGCTGGTCATTGCCGGCGAGATGGCCCTGCGGCGATCGTCTTACGGCGTGCACCTGCTGGCGGTCGGCGGATCCAGGCCGTCCGCTCGACGTGCCGGGATCTCGACCCGGCGGGTCGTCATCGGCGCCTTCGTCGTGCTCGGGACCGCGGCCTTCCTGTCAGGTCTGTTCAGCGCCTCGCTGGACCTGGGCGTGTCCGCGTCGTCAGGACCCAGCAGCGAGGTGCTCGACGCCATCGCCGCGGTCGTTGTCGGGGGAACGTCCCTCTTCGGCGGTCGGGGATCGATCACCTCCGCTCTCATCGGAGCTGCGCTCATCGGCTCCATCACCAACGGGCTGTTGCTGCTCGGGGTGAGCGTCGCCATGCAGAGCATCGTGACGGGGCTGATCCTCGTGGCGGCCGTATCGGTCGACATGTTGTTCTCGCGCACGCGATCGAATCGCGAACTGCGGTGAACCCGGGTGGCAGGCCGAGCCGGCGAGGTGCGCAACCGGCACTGGGCGCGCCGGTTGGGCGATCGGCAGGGCGAGGGAGGTGCCGGCGCGTTGGCGGATGCGCGGCGTTGGGCGGTGATGCGGTGGCAAGAGAGCCTACGAGAGGGGACCATGGTCATGGACCGAGCGGTGATCGTGACAGGAGCGGCATCGGGAATCGGGCGGGCAGTGGCCAGCCTGTTCGCCGAGGCGGGTGACCGGCTGGCGTTGATCGACGTCAACATGGAGGCACTGCAGGAAGCTTCGAAGGAACTGGGGGATGGCGCCGAGCTGTTCGACGTGGACGTGTCGAGCAGCGGTGACGTGGCCTCGGCGATCAGGGACATCACCAGTCGGTTGGGTCGGATCGACGTGCTGTGCAACGTTGCTGGCGTGCTCGACGGGTACGCGCCGGCGACGGAGACCTCCGACGACCTGTGGCAGAAGACCCTGAGCATCAACCTGAGTGGTCCGTTCTACACCTGCCGGGCAGCCATTCCCGTCATGCGCGACGGGGGGGGCGGTGCCATCGTCAACATCGCGTCGATCTCGTCGTTCGTCGCCGGTGGGGGCGGCGCCGCGTACACGGCGTCCAAGCACGGTGTGCTCGGTCTCACCAGGCAGTTGGCCTTCGACCATGGCAACGAGGGGATCCGCGTGAATGCTGTCTGCCCCGGAGCGACACGCTCGGGCATGACCGAATACCTGTTCACGGAAGCGGGGCGCAATGCCCACGTCGACGCGGCGATCGCGGGGACCCCTGCCGGTCGGTGGGCCGACCCCAAGGAGATCGGCCGGGTCGTCCGGTGGTTGGCGAGCGACGAGGCGTCGTTCGTCCACGGAGCCGCGTACGTGGCGGACGGCGGGTGGACCATCGCCTGACGGTCCCGCCTGAGCAGTTCTGGTGGGGTATGGCCGCTGTCAGGCGGTCCGGTCATGACGGTGGCCGGTGGCGGGCCAGTTGATGTGCGGGTGTCGCGCCGCGACACGCGGAGACGAGCCGAGAGCAATCCGAGAGCAAGGAGCAGGGATCAATGGAGCGACGCGAGGTCGAGTTTCCCAGCCGGGGCGAGACCTGCCGGGGGGTGCTGTTGGTGCCGGAGGGCGCCAGCGGTCCCATGCCGGCAGTGGTGATGGCCGGTGGCTGGTGCTATGTCAAAGAAGTCGTGATGCCGAAGTATGCGGAGTTCATCGTCGACGCCGGGTACGCCGTTCTCATCTTCGACTACCGGAGTTTCGGCGACAGTGACGGCGAGCCGCGCCAGCACATCGTGCCGATGGAGCAGCAAGAGGACTACCGGTCCGCCATCTCGTTCCTCGAGAGTCTTCCCGAGGTCGACAACAGCCGGATCGGCATCTGGGGCATCTCCTACAGCGGTGGTCACGTCATGATCGTGGGCGCCACTGACTCACGGGTGAAGTGCATCGTCGCTATCGTCCCCGTCGTCGACGGCTACGAGTCGATGCGCCGTGACCACGGCGAGCTCCGCTTCGCTGACCTGCAGCGAGCGATCACGGAGGACCGGCGGGCTCGTGCGGCTGACGCCAGCGCCCGCCACTACCTGCCGATGTCCAGCCCCAACCCCACCGAGGAGCTCTCCGCCTGGCCCTACCCCGAGGTCTACGAGATCTTCAACGTCATCAAGAAGACGGAAGCGCCGAACCACGTCCACGAGAACACGACGGAATCGGTCGAGCTCCTCCTCCAGTACACCGTCTTCCCGTACACGCGGCGCCTGGTCGATACGCCCACCATGGTCGTGGTGGCACAGGGCGACAACATCACGTCGTGGGACCTCGAGATCGACGCCTTCCGGTCGATCCCCACCCAGAAGAAGGAGTTGGTGGTGCTGCCACAGACGAGCCACATGTCGCTCTACAACCGCCAGGACCGACTGGAGATCGCCGGTCAGGCCGGGGCTCGCTGGTTCACCGAGCACCTGTAGTGGGCGGCGGTACGCAAGGGAGGCTGGCGGCCGGCCAGGCTGCCAGCCTCCCGCACCGCCCCCCCGGCCCACCGGGCCGTGCGGCCGACGAGCGGCGTCGTGCCCAACAGGTGGCGGGGCTGCTCAACGACGCCGTGCTGGACCGGGAGCTCTGGCAGAGAGCCGAGCGGTCGCCCGACGCCACGTATGTGGTGGACCGCTCCGGTGCGCACTGTTTCGCCGCCGTGGCCGACAGGGCCCGGCGCCTCGCCGGCGCGCTGCGCGACCTAGGGGTCGGCCGCGGGGACGTGGTGTCGTTCCAGCTGCCGAACTGGGTGGAGGCCGCCGTCGTCTTCTACGCCACCGTGTCGCTCGGGGCCGTGAGCAACCCCATCGTGCCCATCTACCGCGAGCGCGAGCTGGGTTTCATCCTTGGGCAGGCCAGGCCCACCGTTGCGGTGGTACCCACCCGCTTCAGGGGAGTGGACTATGTCGAGCTGTACGATCGGGCGGCGGAGTTTGGCGGTAACCGGCCGGCCCTGGTAGCGGTGGGCGAGCCCGGTGACACGGGCCGTGGCGTGCTCGCCTTCGACGAATGCGCGTCCCACGCTCCGGCGGCGCCCGTCGAGGGGCGCAGCGGCGCGGACCGTGCCGCTCTGCTTTACACGTCTGGGACCACCGCCGATCCGAAGGGCGTTCTGCACTCGCACGCCTCGCTCCGCTACGAGTGCCGGTCGATCGTGGAGCACTGCGGGCTGGTAGCGAGTGACGTGGTCTTCATGGCGTCGCCCGTGACCCACGTCACCGGGCTGCTGTACGGGCTGCAGCTGCCGGTCATGATCGGCGCGTCCGCTGTGCTCGACGAGGTCTGGGACCCGGCAGGGGCCTGCGAGCGGATCCACCGGCACGCCTGTACGTTCACGGTCGGGGCCACACCATTCCTGCACGGATTGACCACGGCTGGCGGCGCCGCCGGCGCGCCGGCCGTCGACAGCCTGCGATGCTTTGTCTGCGGCGGTGCCGACATCCCACCCGACCTCGTCGTCCGGGCGACGCGCGATCTTGGCGTGTCCGTCGTGCGTGCCTATGGACTGAGCGAGCTGCCCACGGCAACCTGCGGCGGCCTGCAGGACCTGCCGGAGCGCAGGGCGAGGACGGACGGCCGGCCGCTCCCGGCTGGACGGGTCCGAGTGCGCGGCGACGACGGCCGGGCCAGGGAGGCCGGCGAGGGCGAGCTCGAGGCGATCGCGCCCGAGATGTTCCTCGGTTACCTCGATCCAACGCTCGACGAGGCGGCCTTCACCGAGGACGGATGGTTCCGGACCGGCGACCTGGCCAGCATCGACGACGACGGGTATGTGACGATCCGCGGCCGGACGAAGGACATCATCGTCCGGGGCGGCGAGAACATCAGCGCCCGGGAGGTCGAGGATGTCCTGTTCGAGCACCCCAAGGTCGAACAGGTGGCGGTTGTGGGGTTGACCGACGAGGTGATGGGCCAACGGGCGTGTGCTTTCGTCGTCCCCGGCGACGAGGCGCCGTCGTTGGCCGAGTTGACCGAGTTCCTGTCGACGAGAGGTTTGGCCCGCCAGAAGGCGCCCGAGCGGCTCGAGATAGTCGACGCCCTGCCGGTGACGGCCAGTGGGAAGGTGCAGAAGCACCGCTTGCGTGCCTGGGCCGGCGATGTTGCGACGTCCTGATCGTTGGGCGTCCGGGCCCCGGCTCCGGCATCCCACCGGCGGCGGCGCTTCTGTCCGGCACGTCACGGCTCGGCCCCCGGGGAGGTGGTGACGTGACCCTGCCAGTCGAGCGCATGCTCGCGATGTACGAGATGATGCTCGTCATCCGCGGGGTCGAGGAGCGCGCCGCCCGTCTGTACAAGGACGGCGAGGTTCCCGGGTTCGTGCACCTGTGCATCGGCCAAGAAGCTACCGCGACGGGAGCCTGTAGCGCCCTGGCCGAGGGAGACGTGATCACTTCCACTCACCGGGGCCACGGCCACTGCCTGGCCAGAGGTTTGCAGCCGGCCGAGATGTTCGCCGAGCTCATGGGTCGAGACACCGGCACCTGCCATGGGCTCGGCGGATCCATGCACATCGCCGATCCGCGGCGGGGCGTGTTCGGTGCCAACGGCATCGTCGGCGCCGGCCTGCCGATCGCCGTGGGTGCCGGGCTCGCCCAGCGTCTGCGGCGGGGCACCGGTGTGGTGGTCGCATTCTTCGGCGACGGGGCCCAGGCCACCGGGGCCTTCCACGAGTCCGTGAACCTCGCGGCCCTGTGGAAGCTTCCCGTCGCCTTCTTCTGCGAGAACAACCATTACGCGGAGTTCTCCCCGGCAGCGGCGCAGCACGCCGGCACCCTGGCCCAGCGGGCGGCAGGGTACGGCATAGAGCACGTCGCCCTGCCCGGCAACGACGTATTCGCCGTGGCGGAGGCGATGGACGGGCTGGTGGCCTCCCTGCGGGAGACGCCCCGCTCGGTCATCGTCGAAGCGGACACCTACCGCCAGCACGGACACTACGAGGGCGATCCGCAGCGCTACCGGGATGCCGACGAGGTGCAGGAGTGGAAGGCCCGGGACCCCATCACCGAGGCGGCCGCAGTTTTGGCCCGCGGCGGCGTGGCCACCGAGGACCTGGCTGCGCTGGCCGCCGCCGTGGCCGGGCGCCTGGACGACGCGGTGGCGTCGGCCCGCCTGGCGCCGGTCGCCGATCCAGCGCGGATGGCGACCGCGGTGAGCGCGCCGCGGTCCTGCCCGTCGGAGCCGCCACTGGTTCCTTCGGCCGGGGAGTTCCGGACGATGGACGCGGTGAGCGAAGCGCTGCACGCCGAATTGGCATCAGACGACACGGTGTTCGTCGCCGGGATCGACGTGGCGGCGGGCGGCAACGTCTTCGGGTTGACGCGCGGCCTGTGGGAGCAGTGGCCGGACCGGGTGATCGACACGCCGATCGCCGAGACAGCGCTCATGGGCGCGGCTGTCGGCGCAGCCATGGCTGGGCTGCGCCCCGTCGTCGAGCTCATGTACGTGGACTTCCTCGGGGTGTGCTTCGACCAGATCCTCAATCAGATGGCCAAGCTGCGGTTCATGACGGGGGGCGAGGTCGAGTTACCCATCACCGTCCGGACCCAGTTCGGTGCTGGACGCTCGTCGGGCGCGCAGCACTCGCAGAGCCTGGAGGGTCTGCTGGCCCAGATCCCGGGGTTGACCGTGGTGATGCCGTCGGATCCGGCCGACACCTACGGACTGCTCCGGGCTGCCATCAGGGATCCGAACCCCGTGGTGTTCATCGAGAACCGCTTGATGTACGGCCAGCGGGGACCGCGACCCCCCGAGGACTACCTGGTGCCGATCGGTCGGGCCCGGACGCTGCGCGATGGTACCGACGTGACCGTAGTGAGCTACTCGCGCATGGTATGGGAGGCGCTCGCCGCGGCCGAGATCGTCGCCGCGGAGGGGATCAGCGTCGAGGTGGTCGACCTGCGGACCGTCGCGCCGCTCGACCTCGACACCGTCCTCGCATCGGTGCGCAGAACTGGCAGGTTGCTCGTGGCCCACGAGGCGGTGGCAGGGATCGGCATCGGTGCCGAACTGGCCGGTGCTGCCGCGGGAGAGGGGTTCTGGACGCTCGACGCGCCCGTCCTGCAGGTTGGCGCGACGCGCACGCCGGCGCCCTACGCGCCCAACCTGGAGCGCCGATGGCTCCCGGACCGGTCGCGCATCGCCGACGGCATTCGGCAGGTGGCGCGGGAGTAGCGGAGTCGTGCAGTCGTCCGGACCCTCGACGCGGCCGGGCGCCGGAGAAGGGAGCAGGGAACGTGGGTAGGGTCGCCGGGAAGGTCGCGTTCATCACGGGAGCGGCCAGGGGCCAGGGGCGAAGCCACGCCGTACGCCTGGCCGAGGAAGGAGCCGACGTCATCGCCTTGGACCTCTGCGGTGACGTCGACGAGGTACCGTACGCCGGAGCGACCCGCCGCGACCTGGACGAGACCGTCGCCGCCGTCCGCGCCCTCGGCCGGCGCGCCGTCCCTGTGGTAGCCGACACGCGCGACGGCCCAGCTGTCTCGCGGGCGGTGGCGGAGGGCCTAGCAGAGCTTGGCCGGCTCGACTTGGTGTGCGCCAACGCCGGAATCATCACCGCGCCGGCGGCGCTGCACGAGATGGGCGACGCAGCGTGGGATGTCATGATGGACGTCAACGTGAAGGGGGTGTGGAACACCTGTCGGGCCACGGTTCCGCACATGCTGGAGATGGGCCACGGCGGGTCGATCGTGCTCACCAGCTCCGTGGCCGGGCTGCGGGCGTACCCGAGCATCGGGAATTACGTCACCGCCAAGCACGCCATCGTCGGCCTGATGCGCACGCTGGCGGTCGAGCTGGCGCCCCACGGGATCCGAGTGAACAGCGTGCACCCGACGCAGGTCCCCACGCCGATGATCATGAACGATGTCGTCTCCCGGATGTTCGTGCCAGAGTCCGAGCGCCCGACGCCGGCGGAGTTCGAGGCAGCCTCGGCCGAGACCAACCTGCTGCCCGTCCCCTGGGTGGAGCCGGTCGACGTGAGCAATGCCGTGCTGTTCCTGGTGTCCGACGAGGCGCGCTACGTGACCGGGGTGACACTCCCGATCGACGCAGGCAGCCTCGTCCGCTGAGTGCAGCAGGGCATGTGCCGGCGGTGGCCCTCGTCGCGGGAAGCTCACCACGACTGCCAGAACGGTGAGGTTCCAGGACGCACCCAGGCCCGTTCACGAGCGCCGCGCTGGGGACCGGATTCCAGACCTCCGTGCGCCTTGAAAGGAGAGCGTGACGATGTAGAGAGTCGGATCCTGAGGCTCGCACGGAAGTCGTCGTCCTTGGCGAGTTGGTCGAGCTGCTGGGCGGCTTCCGCTGCGTTCCCGGCGAACTCCGACAGCAGCAAGTCAGCCTCTGAGGCGGGCCGTCTTTAGCCTGCCCTGGAGACATGGCCCTTCTTCCAGTTGATTACGCGGCTCGTCCACTTGGCAATCCCCAAGCGCGAGCGCCGGCGTGGCCCTTCCAGGGGCGAACAGAATGAGCGCCCCGAACAACGGCAGGGACGGTGCTCGACGTCGCCCAGAACGGCACATCGGGTGTGTGCATGCTGGTCGGCGAGCTGCCACGGTGGGGGGTGTGGGCTAGGCAAGCTGGGGTTAGCTGTTGGTCATGCGGGCGTCGGTGTCGAACAGGTGGAGTTCGCCGGGGGTGGAGAGGTGGCGGACGACGAAGGCGCGTTCGTTGACGCGCCAGAGGCCTTCACCGCGGGCGAGGTCGGGGAGCTGTGCGGTTTCGACGGAGGTGAGGCCGAGGACGGTGCTGGCGGCGTGGGCTTCGTCGTAGGGCTGGTTGTAGA
>JAJZJY010000119.1 GCA_021809885.1 Actinomycetes bacterium | reverse complement strand
GGCCTTGAAGCTGCGCATCTTCGACGAGATAAGAGACCGCCGGCGTGACAATCCGTTCTCCTCCCTCGTCCGGATCGGCCGCGAGGCGGTGGTCGCATGACGATCGAGACCTCGCGGGGGGTAAGGGCGCGCCGGGCACTCGAAGCTTTGCGGGCCGGTGTACCGAACCGGGACGCCGTTGTCGAGCTCGGCTCGATGCAGATCGGCGTGGAGGACCGCTTTGCCGGCATCCTGGACGAGATCGGTTCTCGGGGGGACGGCTCGTTTGCCAGCGCGCCAAGAGTCGCGACCTCACTTGTCGCCTCATCGTCTCGGCCCAGTGCCAGGGCCGTCGTTATCGGCGGCGGTTGGGGCAGCGGCAAGAGCCACGTGCTCGAGCATCTGGCGAACATCGCGCTCAGTGAGTCCTTCGTGGTATCGAAGGTGACCATCTCCAAGGAAACGCCGCTGCATGACCCAGCCAAGGTCTTCAGAGCCGCCATCGACGAAGCCCGGGTCCCCAGCCGTGCTGGGTCGGCAATCGACGAGATCACCGCGGCTATCGACCTCGACTCTGCGGAGTATCGCGATCTATATCGGTGGGTGCACGGAGACGATGCTCCGGTGGACAAGCAGTTTGCCGCCACTCTCTACCTCTATGAGTACGCCTATGGAGACGAGGAGCTTTCGGACCGCATCATCAGGTTCTGGGCCGGGGACAGGCTCTCGGTGCCAGATATCCGCCGCCGTCTTCGTGAGCACGGCGCCGGCTCCTCGTATCGGATCGCGGGGGTGCGAGAGGCGGACCTGTCGCGTCAGCGGTTCCGCTTCGTGTCGAGGCTGGTACGGGCGGCCGGCTTTAGAGGTTGGATCGTCTTGTTCGACGAGGTCGAGCTGATCGGCCGTTACAGCATCAATCAGCGCGCGAGGTCGTATGCGGAGATCGCTCGCTGGGTTCGCGGAGATCGCGACGACCCCGGTGCGCCTATTGGTGCCGTGTTCGCCACGGTCGACGACTATGAGACCCAAGTGCTTGTGGGCAAGAACGACAACGTGCTCATTCCCCAGCGATTGCGTGCGAGCGGATCTGCCACCGACGAGATGCTTGCGTCCCTGGCCGAGACGGGGATGCGCATCATCGGCCATGAACAGGTGAAGCTTCAGCCTCCTGCCCAGGAGGAGCTCGACCGCACCTACAACCGGTTGCGGGAGATCCACGGCGAAGCCTTCGGCTGGGACCCGCCTCCGGTGTCTGGTCTCGAGCGACTGCCGTCCAACCGGATGCGCCAGTACGTGCGGGCGTGGATCAACGAGTGGGACCTGAGACGCCTCGACCCGACCTATGAGCCGGAGATCGAGGCTGGCACGCTCGTGGTGGATCTGAGTGAAGATGCAGAGCCGGAGGCTCCTGGCACTGACCCTTTCACCGGTGACGAACACGGAACCTCCACTGAGGACGGTCAGCCGGCTGCGGATCCTCACGCGGTCTGGTGGAACGCCGACCCGAACAGCGGAGAGTGAGGATGTGCTTGTCGACGACATTCGCGCGGTGCTCGCGGAGCGGCCCGGACTGACTGTCGCCGAGCTCGCATTCGCGCTCGGTGTCGCCGGGCGTGCAGACCAGACAGCGCGGGGCGTGAAGCGAATCACCTTTGCGCTGTTCGACGGCCGCGAGTGGTTTCGATGCGACCGGGAGGAGCCGCCGAGGTGGTGGCTCCTCACCGGTGATCCGCCTGGCGCACTTTCGGTGGTCCGTACGGTTAAGAATGCGCCGCTCAGGTTTGACCGTTCGCGCCTTTATGAGTGGCAGCGTGACGCTCTCGACAGCTGGGCTTCCTCGCAGCGCCGCGGTGTCGTGGAAGCGGTCACCGGGTCCGGCAAGACGATGCTTGGGATCGCCTCGGCGGTTGACGAGCTGGGCGACAGAGGCCATGTGCTAGTGGTAGTTCCGACGGTCGACTTGATGCATCAGTGGCGCCGCCACGTGTCACCGCTTATCCCGCCGGGCTACTCGATCGGGTGCCTTGGTGGCGGTGAGACGGCGAGCTTTGCCGATCACGACATCGTCGTCGCTGTGGTGAACAGCCTGCGGGAGACCGATCTCGGTGTGAGCCGCCGCGGTGGCCTGCTCGTTGCCGACGAGTGTCATAGATATGCCAGCCCGATGAACCGCCTGGTCCTCGACCTACGCTTCGAGCGCCGGCTCGGTCTGAGTGCCACCTACGCGCGCGACGACGGCGCGCACCTCGACTGGTTGCAGCCGTACTTCGGCCGGACGTGCTTCCAGATGGGGTACCGGCGGGCCGTCGACGACGGAGTCACTGCACGCTTTTGCGTTGCCTTGGTCGGTGTCGCCCTCCAGTCCGAAGAGCGGTCTCGCTACGACGATCTCACGGTGGAGCTGCGTGTTCGCTTGGCCAGGTTGCTGGAGCGCTATGAGCTGCCGACGGACTCCTTTGCCCAGTTCATACGGGCCTTGAAGCTGATGGCAGCTGGCGCCGGAGCCGAGCCGGAAGGTGCCAGCGAAGCCCGCGCGTACCTTGGCCTCCTGATCGAGCGCCGTCGCCTGTTGGCTGATACGCCCGCCAAGGTTCGAGCCCTTCGCTCGCTGGCTCCCGCCGTGGCGGCGGCTGCCCGCTCGATCGTGTTCACACGTTCGATCGCCGTGGCCGAGCGTGCCCAATCGGTCCTGGCTGCTTGTGGTCTGCGCGCCGGTGTCGTCCACTCCCATGTCGCAATGGCGGCTCGCCGCGAGGTGCTCCGGCGCTTCGCTGACGGTGATCTCACCGTGATCTCGGCGCCCAACGTGCTCGACGAAGGTATTGACGTGCCCGAGGCTGACCTGGCAATCATCCTTGCTGCCAGCAACACCCGTCGCCAGATGATCCAGCGGATGGGGCGGGTGCTCAGAAAGAAACCCGATCAGCGCCTTGCTCGCTTCGTCGTCCTCTATGCCGAGTCGACAGTAGAGGACCCCGCCCAGGGCGCCCATGAGAGCTTCCTCGAGGAGGTGACCGACGTGGCGGACGAGGTCTGCTCGTTCGCCAGCTCCTCGGGATCGTCGCACGAGCTGGTCGAATTCCTCCTACCGCGTCCGCCGGGCCGAGTGGGCGCGAGCGCCCGCTCCGGCGCGTGCCACGATCGGGTCTAGCTGCGCGGGCACCTCGAGGCGAGGCTCGCCCTGCCCGTGATCTACAGCAACGACGGCAATGCCGCGGCGCTTTATGCCCATCGGGTGCACTTCGGCGCAGACTGCTTTTCGCGCTCCTCGGTGTCGGCGATAGTGGGCACCGGTCTCGGGGGTGGGATCGTGCAGTGGGGGAGGGTCGTCGAAGGGACGAGCGGCCAGGCCGGTGAGCTGGGCCACGTCAGCATCCCGATGGAGGGTCTGCTCGAGCCTGGCCAACCGGTTCCAAGATGCAACTGCGGAGTGACAGGCGACGCGGAGAGCGTCGCGTCGCTCACCGGCATCGAGCACAACTTGTTGCCCTATTTCTTGTCGCGCTTTCCCGACCACGAGCTCGCGTCGCTCCAGCCAGTGTCGCGAGCGGCGCGGGCGATCCGCTCCTACGGAGAGGCGCGCGACCCGATGGCTGTTGCGATATTCACTCAGCAGGCCGCGGCTCTCGGGCGGCTCTTCACCATCGCCGCCAACCTTCTCGATGCCGACGCCTACTTCGTCGGTGGGGGAGTCGTGGAGACGGGCCGCGCGTTCCAGGAATGGTTTCTCGCGACAGTGAGAAAGAGCACGACGCTTCGCCCCGAGTCGGCGGCCAAGGCGGTGTTCGGGTTGGTCCCCGATCTTGACATGGCTGGTGCGAGGGGCGCCGCGATGGCGGCATTGGAGGCTGTCTGCGCTGGTTGAGCCGTCTTCGGTCGCTGGAGGTGTCAGTCGGGCCCGTCGGCGTCCTCGACCGACTGCTCGGGATCGTCGAGCATGACCCCAGCCTCGATCGCCTCGACCACGTCGAGTGGCAGCTGATCTCGAGCCCGCTCGTCGTCGAAGTCGATCTCGCTGTCAAGTGACACCTCGTCGGCGGCGTCGGACGCAAGGAACGGATCGGGTCGCTCGACTTCGGGCAGGTCGTCGTAGACGTCGCTCACGGTGCCATCCTGTCACGTGCCATGTCGGGAGCGACCGCAGGTACTGGCGAAAGAGCGGCGTCACTCGGGTGGTATGGACGCCAGCTCTTGTGCCCCAGGGCTCCCTGGACCGGGAACTCCCTGCTGTCGTGCTTCGGTAGCATCGGCTATGGGTTCGGGCGAGCCGCCATCCCGGTACGCGACTTGGGCCCCGGAGGTATCTCGGCGTCGGGGCGAGGTGCTTGTGGTGGAGGCCGAGGCTGAAGCAGATGTCGGAGCAGCTGCCAGACTGGCGGAGCGTTACTCGGCCATCAACGGCGAGTGGGAGGAACGTCTGCGCAGCGACGTCGCTGACCGTGACCGAGCTCTGTTCGTCGCGAAGGTCAACGAGGAAGTCATCGGCTATAGCCGGCTGCACCGCTTTGTACCGGCCGAAGGCTCGCCAGCTGACAGCGCGCCGGCAGGTTGGTATTTGGGAGGGCTCGTGGTGGCGACCGAGTGGCGCCGGCGAGGCGCCGGCGAGGCGCTCACCAGGGCCCGAATCGCCTGGGTGGCAGAGCGCGCCACGGAGGTCTGGTACTACGCCAACGCCGGCAACAGGGCCTCCTTGGCCCTGCACGCTGCCCTCGGATTCGAGGAGGTGACTCGGGAGTTCACCGTTGTCGGGGTGTCCTTCGAGGGCGGCGTCGGCGTTCTTTGTAGGGCCGTGCTCCAGGGACCATCAAAAGTCGCACCCCTCGGAATGTGAAGCGACGCGGGCACCACTTGGAGGATCAACGGTAGCGAATCGCTCGCCGACACATTGCAAGACCGCTTTCCGAAAGGCTGTCGTCTAGGTCGATGGCTCGATGGCTCGAGGCGGGAGGCCGGCCAGGACCGCCCGATCCGCCGGCTGCAGGGCTGGTCGCAGCCGATGGATGGCATTCGCGGCACTGACACCCCCGGCGTCACCGAGCGCCGGTGATGCGGATGTTCCCGCAATCTTGTGCCGAGACCTTCAGCAGTCGGCCAGGGCCTTTAGGGAGCTGCATATCTCATCGACGCGGAGCCCGAGAGTGCCGACACGTTCCACAAGTGCGGACCGCCGAATGCGCTGCAAATTGTCGAAGGACGCTGCACAATCCACAGCCAAGCCCTCGTCCTCTCCGAGGCCGATCTCGGTGGGGATCCGGCGCACGGTACGCGTCACGGGCGCGACCACGATCCCCGCGAGAACCTCGACGGCCTCGGTACGCGTTACTACGAGAACGGGACGACGCTTGTCCTCGGTTTCGGCCCACCAGATCTCTCCTCGGGCCGGAAGCGCTACCACGGCTCCTCTTCGATCAGAGAGCGGGTCGCCTCATTCAACCCGGCCAGCTCCTCGTCGTTTTGAGGCTGTCGGCGATAACCGTCGACAATGGCCTGGCCCGCCTGCTCGCGACGGTGACGCTCGACCAGAGCCTCAAGACCGAGACGGACGGCGTCGGAGCGAGTGGACGCCACTCCTTCGGTCACCAGTTGGTCGACATCCGCGAGCAGCCGAGCATCGACTCGCGTAACGAGTTGTGCCACGCAAACAGCATACCAGGCTGCAGTGCGAAAGGGACGAGGCCGGTCCTGCCGCTCGGAGACGGCGCGGTCTGACCCGGCCCCGATCAACACGCCATGAGTAGACACGAGTGATCCCATTCGCGGGCTATTTTCGATCGGCGTTACCATTTGCTGCCCATCTGGGAACAGGTGTGATCGTCGGGTCACTTGCCCGCAGGTCACCCGGAGGTAAGAGGTGGCCCGGTTTTTCGGGCGCCGAAGCCCACTCTTGCCAGCCGGCTCACGGCTTTGCGCGAAGGTGCTGGGCTGCGCCAGCGTGAGCTCGCGAAGCGCCTGGGCGTCTCCCAGCCACGCGTCGCCGCCATCGAACACTCGCACAACGTGACGACTGAGGTGCTCGAACAGTACGTCGAGGTGCTCGGCACAAAGCTCGAAGTGAGCGTCGTCAAGCCTTCCTATTCCCCTGTCTTGCCGTCGAGTAGCTCTCTGGCAGCGTCCGCGTGCCCGGCGTGGCGCGCCGTCTCGTTGATGAGATGTAGGACTACCCACCGGAGATCCTTGCCTTCAGCCCAGCTATCCGGCTCCGATGGCTGCGTCAGGGGCAGCGACCGGATCATGGCATCGGTGGCGTTAGCCCTCTCTCGATGGGCGCGGACCGCCACATCGACAGTCACGTGAGGCTCAGGGCGAAACTCCTCCTCGCTCCGGCTCACCTCGACGCCAGAGAACCCCCCGTCGATCCATCTCCACTCGACGCAGGTGAGGTGACGCACGACGCCAAGCAGTGGGATGAGCCTTCCATTGGGAGTCCATCGGGCCTGTGTGTCATCCAGGCCATCCAGATTGCGCAGCACGGCTCGGCGCAAGTAATCGAGCCACTGCAGCAGCACCTCCTTCTCATCTTGGCTCCCCGAAGGAAAGCCTATGTCGTCATGCGCCACGCACGGAACTGTAACTCTGGAACTCTGGGCGGCCTCGGCCACTCGGCTCAGGCCGCCGAGGAGATCGTGTTGCGAAGGTTGAGGTAGCGAACCGCAACGATGAGCTGGCGGGAGCCGACCTCCACGAGGACCATGAGCAGCAGGCAGGCGACGATCGCTTTCGAGGTGGTGATGTGATAGGTGTGCATCAGGATTCCGATCGTCCGATCAGCTGAGGAGCCGCCGTCGGTGGCATAGAGGCTGAAGGCGGTTCGCCCCACGACCCCGACCGTCCAAAACGCCGCAGCCAGAAGACCGGCTTTGGCGTAGATGCCCTTGTCGTCGGCATAGACCCGGGTGAACGCCCCGGCGCCCCCACCGAAGATGAGACCGAGGATCACGCCGCCGATCGTCAGGTACAGGTCGTTGCCGGCAGCCGGCACGCCCTTTAGGTACGCGAAGAGAAAGTAGATCACGATCGCGACCGGCAGAGCCAGGTTTCGCGGAGTGAGCCGCCGCCCCCTGAACTGGAGGAAAACCGTCGCCAACAAGACGGCGTCGAGGATGTAGTCGACGGTGTCCCTCCTTGGGCCACCCCAGGGCGATGCACCTCGGTCAGCGCCGTTACCGGCGCCCGGGCACACCGCCCATGCCAGGTGGCTCCGCCAGCCAGTCGAGCCAGCCACCGTCGGATCAGACCTCGGCACCCACCTCATGCGCTTCGTCATGGCCGAGCGAGTGCTCGCCACCGCGGAGGTCCTCTCGTTCCTTGACGACCTCGGCACTGCGCTCGAGGCGTTCATCGCAAAGATCAACGACTACCTGGCAACGACCCCCCTCCCGGGGCGGAGCCCTCACCTCGTGCTCCGCCGTCCGAAAAGCGTCCACCGAACCGAGCAGCGTGCACATCGCGCGTTCACGGGCCGAACGGCGTGCGGGGCAGAGAGGGCGGTAGTGCCAGGATGTCGTCCGGAACCGAGTCAGCTTCGAAGGATGGCGGTCGAGGCCCGGAAACGTGCCTCGACCGCCGCGGCCACTTCCTGGGGTACCGGGTCCAGCGACGGGGTATCGATCTCCCCGGCGGCACTCGCCGCTCGTGCCATCCTGAAGTGGGCCGGTTCCTGGCCGCCAGCGGCGAGCAGCCCTGGGTCGGCCACCTGCTCCACTGCTTGGAGGTCGACCCCGAGCGCGGCGGCGTAGTCCCAGCCCCGACGCAGAGCGGCGGCGATGGCGTCGGCACGGACCGCCGCCCAAGCGGGGTTGTCGTCGTCGACTTTCCAGGTCACCCGCCGCACATCCAGCCGCTCATCGCTCGCCAGGACGCTCCCGAGCGCGTCCAGCAGCTCGAAGTCCCGGACCGTGATCGCCACCGCCACTGATGCTGCGACCCGCCCGGTCGGTTCCAATCGTCCGGACTCGTTGTCGTGGCGCCGCTCGATCTGCGTGGTTGCCGAAAAGGCCGACCAAGTCAGCGCCGCTCGTTCGTTGCCGGCTCGCAGGGCCACCCCACCGAGGTCAGCCAGCTCGCCGGTCAGCCCACGCGCCGCCTGCGTCGCCCCGCTGAGCGCCGCCCGGTCCTGCTCCCATACCGTCAGGCCACCAGATAGGGTCACCGCGTCCGGGATCACCGTCCGGCGAGCCTCGCCCCGGACCGACAGGACCATCCCTTCGTTGCTGGCCACGGACCAAGGGTACACACGTCGTGCCGCAGCGCTACCGGCACCTGCTATCAGGCCTCGACCTTCGCGCTGTCGGGCTACACGAGCGGCTACGCCCGCCGTGCCGGGCGCTTCGTGCACCACGGAGGGCAGAAGGCGTACTGGCTGAGCGCGCTTCGCAATGTCGCGATATCGGTCTTTCGCCTCCTCGGCTTTGGTCCACCGGCACTACAGCGGTAACTTTGCCGTGACCCTGGGTACTACGCCAACGCCGGTAACCGGGCTTCCTTGGCCCTGCACGCTGCTCTCGGATTCGAGGAGGTGACTCGGGAGCTCACCGTTGTCGGGGTGTCCTTCGGCGGCGGCGTCGGCGTTCCTTTTAGGGCCGCGCTCGAAGGACCACGAAGAGCCGCACCCTCTCGGTGCTGAGCCGAAGGGAGCCGCCGGCTCGGCAAAGCCGGGAGGCCAACTGTGTTCAGTTGATGATGGGCCACCGAGGCTCGTTGATAGCAGAGAGACGGCGGAGCGACGATCCCGGGCGCGCGATAGTGCGCCATGGACAAGTTCCGGACTCGAAGCCTCCGGCCGGGCGAAGCGGGCGTGTACGGCACGTTGTTCACGCCTCTCGGCGGCGAACCCGAAGTAGCGGCACTCCTGATCGGGGGATCAGGTGGCAACGAGCCGAGGTATGTGGCAGAACTCCTCGCGGCCGAGGGGATCGCGGCGTTATCGGTCGCCTACTTCGGCAAGGAGGGCCTGCCGCCCAGGCTTGGCCAGATCGATCTCGGCTACTTCCGGGCGGCTCTCAGCTTGTTGGGGGCGCAGCTCAGTCATCGCGACCCGACGGTGGTGGTCATGGGTCAATCACGTGGGAGTGAGGCTGCCATGCTGACCGCAATCCACTTCGGGGACCTGGTCGACGCGGTGGTCGTGACCGTGCCGAGCAACGTGGTGCTGTGCGGCTACCCGATGGGTGGCCCCGCGTGGATGCTCGACGGCGCGCCGTTGACCTATGTGGACGACTTCGGACCCGGTTGCGACAATCCC